>NZ_DCJO01000024.1:0-27979 GCF_002320075.1 Intestinimonas sp. UBA1698
CCATCATCATCGGCGGCGGCATGTGCTATACCTTTGCCAAGGCCCAGGGCATCGGCGTGGGCAACTCCCTGCTGGAGGCCGACTGGCTGGACTACTGCCGGGAGATGATGCAGAAGGCCAAGGACAAGGGCGTCAAGCTGCTCCTGCCCGTGGACGGCGTGGCCGCCGCGGAGTTTTCCGCCGACGCCAAGCCGGTGGCCGTGGACGGTGCGGGTATCCCCGACGGCATGATGGGTATGGACATCGGTCCCAAGACCATCGCCCTGTATGCCGCGGCCGTGAAAGAGGCCGGCACCGTTATCTGGAACGGCCCCATGGGCGTGTTTGAGTTCCCCGCCTTTGCCGAGGGCACCCGGGCCGTGGCCCAGGCCCTGGCCGAGACCGACGCCATCACCATTGTGGGCGGCGGTGACTCCGCGGCCGCCGTGGCCCAGCTGGGCTACGCCGACAAAATGACCCACATCTCCACCGGCGGCGGCGCCTCCCTCGAGTTCCTGGAGGGCAAGGAGCTGCCCGGCGTGGCGTGCCTGCTGGATAAGTAAGAAAGAATCGCGGAGACGAGCGGAGCAGCCGCACAGCGAAGCCCGCAGACGAAAAAGCAGTTGCGCCGCAGGCGCAAGGTGTTTTTCGCGGAGGGGTGAGCAGTGCGGCGACCGCGCCGCCGCCGCAGCGTGACAACTTCCGTGCCGGGCAGCTCCTCCGCCGTGGCCCCGCACGAACCGCTGCGCTGGGGCCGCGCCGCCCCCTTATAGCTATTCCAAAATCGAAAGGATTGTTTGCCGTGAACCGCCGCTACCGTAAGACGATTATCGCTGGAAACTGGAAAATGAACAAAACCCTCTCCGAAACCCGTGCATTTGCCGAGGAGCTTAAGCCCCTGCTGGGCAAGCCCAACTGGTGCGAGGTAGTGCTGTGCGTGCCCTATGTGAATATCCAGGCCGCCGTGCGCCTGTTCAAAGAGTGCCGCGTCTCCATCGGCGCGGAGAACTGCCACTATGAGTCCCACGGCGCCTACACCGGTGAGGTGGCCCCTGAGATGCTGAAGGAGCTGGGCGTCAAGTATGTGGTGATCGGCCATTCCGAGCGCCGCCAGTACTATAATGAAACTGATTTCACGGTGAACAAGAAGGTGCATGCCGCCCTGGAGGCCGGCCTGTACCCCATCGTGTGCGTGGGCGAGAGCCTGGAGCAGCGGGAGCTGGGCGTGACCATGGATCTCATCTCCTACCAGGTGAAGGCCGCCCTGTCCGGCGTGCCCGCCGAGAAGATGCGCCATGTGGTTATCGCCTATGAGCCCATCTGGGCCATCGGCACCNNGGCACCGGCAAGACCGCCACTGCCGAGCAGGCCGGTGAGGTCTGCGAGGCCATCCGCACCGTCATCCGCAAGCTGTACGGCGCCCGCGTGGCCCGCTCCGTCACCATCCAGTACGGCGGCTCCATGAACGCAAAGAACGCCCATGAGCTGCTGGCCCAGCCCGACGTGGACGGCGGTCTGATCGGCGGCGCCAGCCTGAAGGCCCCCGACTTCGTGGAGATCGTGAACGCGGCCAACCAGGAGTAACGCCGTCCGCGTCGGGCGGCGGTTCGGGAACCCAACGAGAGCCCAGCGCAGCACCCGCAAGGGGTACGCCGTATTGTAAGGCGGCAAAGCCGCCGACGGCGATACAGCGGGTCTCGTTGGGAGAGGAGGAGCAAGGAAGCGGAGTGAAATTTTCGCCGGGAGGCGGAAATGGAGCGGAGCGGACTTTGCGACGACGAGGACGGCGGCCTGATCGGCGGCGCCAGCCTGAAGGCCCCCGACTTCGTGGAGATTGTGAACGCGGCGAACCAGGAGTAAGAAGTGCGGAGGGCAGGCGTACAGGGGAGTTAAGGCAGGGCGCAGACGAAAAAACAGGCGACGGGCGATACCCTGGAGCGGTATTTTTCGCGCAGCCCGGACTTAACGATCCGGACGTGCGCCCAACCCGCAGCGTGACAGCGAGAAGCGCAGGGCCGCCCGCGCCCGTCTCCGTTTTGGAAAGAGAAGAAGAGATTCGAGGTTATTATGAGTAAGACACCGACTACCCTGATCATTATGGATGGCTTCGGCGTATGGGACGAGCGGGCTGGCAACGCCATCGCCGCGGCCCGCACGCCGAACCTGGACAAGATTTTTGCGGAAAACCCCGGCTGCCGCCTGTCCGCCTCCGGGCTGGACGTGGGTCTTCCCGAGGGCCAGATGGGCAACTCCGAGGTGGGGCACACCAACATCGGCGCCGGCCGGGTAGTGTTCCAGGATCTGCCCCGCATCAGCCGCGCCATTGAGGACGGCAGCTTCTTTGAGAACGAGGCCTATATCGAGGCCATGGACGACTGCAAGGAGCGGGACGGTGCACTCCACCTGATGGGGCTTCTGTCCGACGGCGGCGTGCACAGCCACATCACCCACCTGTTCGCCCTGCTGGAGATGGCCAAAAAGCGGGGATTAGGCCGGGTGTATGTCCACTGCTTCCTGGACGGCCGGGACGTGCCCCCCGCCTCCGGCCGGGACTTCGTCGCCCGGCTGCAGGACAAATGCCAGGCGCTGGGCAGCGCCAAAATCGGCGTGATTTCCGGCCGGTACTACGCCATGGACCGGGATAAGCGCTGGGACCGGGTGCAGAAGGCCTATGACGCCCTGGTGCTGGGGGAGGCTCCCTTTGAGCCCGACCCGGTTCAGGCCGTACAGAGCTCTTATGACGCGGGCGTCACCGATGAGTTTGTGGTCCCCGTGCTCTGCTGCCGGGAGGCCGTCATCGGCCCCGGCGACTCGGTCATCTTCATGAACTTCCGGCCCGACCGGGCCCGGGAGCTCACCCGCGCGCTGGTGGACCCCGCCTTCTCCGATCTGATCCGGAAAAAGGGCTTCTTCCCCTTGCACTATGTCTGCACCACCGAGTACGACGCCACCATGCCCAACGTATCGGTGGCCTTCCCCCACCACGCGCTTCAGAACATTTTCGGCGGGTATATCAGCCGGCTGGGCCTGACCCAGCTGCGCATCGCTGAGACCGAAAAATATGCCCACGTCACCTTCTTCTTCAACGGCGGCGTGGAGCAGGTTTTCCCCGGCGAGGACCGGGTCCTCATCCCCTCCCCCTCGGTGCCCACCTATGACCTGAAGCCGGACATGAGCGCCCGGGAGGTCACCGACGCCTGCGTGGAGCGCATCGAGAGCGGGGCCTACGACGTCATCATCCTCAACTTCGCCAACTGCGACATGGTGGGCCACACCGGGGTCTACGAGGCCGCCCGGCTGGCGGTGGAGGCGGTGGACGAGTGCGTGGGCCGCGTGGTGGAGGCCACCACAAACATGGGGGGCATCTGCCTCATCACCGCCGACCACGGCAATGCCGAGCGGATGGTGGAGGACGACGGCGTCACCCCCTACACCGCCCATACCACCAATTTGGTGCCCTTCTATATCGTGGGCGCCGACGTCAAGCTGCGGGACGGCCGCCTGGCCGATATTGCCCCCACCATGCTGGACCTCATGGGCCTGGAAAAGCCCGAGGAAATGGATGGAACCACACTGATCCTGTAACCCCCCTTATTACGAAAGGAGCTTTTAACATGAAGCAGATGATTGAAATCGTTGACGTACTGGGCCGTGAGATTCTGGACTCCCGCGGCAATCCCACCGTGGAGGTGGAGGTCTATCTGGAAGACGGCGTGGTCGGCCGCGCCGCCGTGCCCTCCGGCGCCTCCACCGGCATCTATGAGGCCTGCGAGCTGCGGGACGGCGACAAGGGCCGTTATCTGGGCAAGGGCGTCCTCAAGGCAGTGGAAAACGTGAACACCGAGATTGCCGACTGCCTGGTGGGCATGAATGTGCTGGATCAGGTGGCCATTGACAAGGCCATGATCGAGCTGGACGGCACCCCCAACAAGTCCCGTCTGGGCGCCAACGCCATTCTGGGCGCCTCGCTGGCCTGTGCCAAGGCCGCGGCCGAGAGCCTGGGGCTCAGCCTCTACAACTATATCGGCGGCGTCAATGCCAAGACCCTGCCTGTCCCCATGATGAACATTCTCAACGGCGGCGCTCACGCCACCAACAACGTGGAGATCCAGGAGTTCATGATCATGCCCGTGGGCGCCTGCTGCTTCCGGGAGGCTCTGTGCATGTGCGCCGAGGTGTTCCACACCCTGAAGAGCACCCTGAAGGAGAACGGCACTCCCGCCGCCGGCGTGGGCGACGAGGGCGGCTACGCCCCCAACCTGAAGAAGGATGAGGACGCCCTGAAGGTCATCGTCAAGGCCATCGAGGAGGCCGGCTTCCAGCCCGGCAAGGACTTTATGATCGCCATCGACGCCGCGTCCTCCGAGTGGTGGGACGAGGAGGAGAAGTGCTATGTCCAGCCCAAATCCGGCAAGAAGATGACCCAGCAGCAGCTGGTGAACATGTGGAAAAAGTTTGCCGACACCTATCCCATCATCTCCCTGGAGGACGGCATGGCCGAGACCGACTGGGAGGGCTGGGCCATGCTGACCCGCGCCATCGGCGACAAGGTGCAACTGGTGGGCGACGACCTGTTTGTCACCAATGTGGAGCGTCTGTCCACCGGCATCGAGAAGAAGGTGGCCAACTCCATCCTCATCAAGGTCAACCAGATCGGTACCCTGACCGAAACCCTGGACGCCATCCAGATGGCCAACCGGGCCGGCTACACCGCCATCGTGTCCCACCGCTCCGGCGAGACCGAGGACGCCACCATCGCCGACATCGCCGTGGCCCTCAACGCCGGGCAGATCAAGACCGGCGCGCCCAGCCGCACCGACCGCGTGGCCAAGTACAACCAGCTTCTGCGCATCGAAGAGGAGCTGGACGACGTGGCCCAGTACCCCGGGATGAAGGCCTTCTTTAACCTGAACCAGTAAGCTTTTCCAGGTACGCAAAAAGGGCGCGGACAAATGTCCGCGCCCTTTTCCATTTACTATTCTTCGTCGCCGCTCCTCTGGCCGTTGAGGTAATCGAAAATCTCCTGCATCCGAAGGTCTACATCGGACAGGGTGTTAGCGCACAGCTTGAGCCGCTCGGACAGGTGCTCCACTGGCTGGAACCGGGATTTGTAGTGGAGCTCGTGCTCCAGGCTGGCCCACATATCCATGGCAATGGTGCGCAACTGAATCTCCACCGGAGCATGGGCCGTCCGGTCGGCCAGGGGCACCGGCACCCGCACGATGAGGTGCAGACTGCGGTAGCCGTTGGGCTTGGGGTGCTCGATATAGTCGCTGCGGCGGACGATGACGATGTGCTCCTGCTGGGAGAGCAGGTTGTCCAGCAGGTAGATATCGTCCACATAGGGGCAGACGATCCGCAGCCCCGCCACATCGGTGATGTAGTGCTGGATGTTCTCGATGGTGGGGTCCAGGCCCTTGCGCTCCAGCTTCTGGAGAATGCTGTCCAGGGATTTGACCCGGGCCTCGGTGTGATGGATGGGATTGTGGTCGTGCAGATTCTTGAACTCCGCATCCAGGATCTCCAGCCGGACGGCGATCACTTTCATGGCCGCCTCATAGATGTGGAACAGCTCGGTGAGGGCTCCCGCCTCGCCCTCCAGCGCGGGGGGCAGGATCGTCAGAGTCTTGTCGGGGACCATGAGCCGTGTCTTTCCCGTCTCGCAGGGCACCTGCGACACCTCCTTGTCAGATCCACGTTTCAGGAAGAGTGTATCAGGTCAATGTGGACGAACTGCGGCAAATACATGAACAATCTGTGAATGCCCGTCACACGCCCATGACGCCGCACACCGCCGCCTGCAGGTAATCCACGTCCTCAAACCGGGTGAAGGGCCCCACGGAGAAGCGGACGGTCCCCGCCGGGAAGGTGCCCAGCGTCCGGTGCGCCAGGGGCGCGCAGTGGAGCCCGCAGCGGGTCAGCACGCCGTAGTCCCGCTCCAGCTGGAAGGCAGCCTCGGCGTTGTCCAGCCCGGGGAAGTCCACCGAAACCACCCCCACCTGTCTGGCGGCGTCCAGGGTGCCGAAAATCTTCAGACCGTCCTCCTCCATCTCCCGCAGCCGGGCGATCAGGTGGCCGGTGAGCTTGATCTCACGCCGGCGCAGCGCCTCCAGGTCCTGGCCCTCCAGCCACCGCAGGGCGGCCCGCAGGCCGTACACGCCCGGCAGGTTCAGGGTCCCCGGCTCAAAGCGGTCGGGCAGGAGCTCCGGCATCTCCGGAGAATCCGAGGCGCTGCCGGTGCCGCCGGTCACCAGGGGGTCCAGCGCCCGGGCCAGGGCGTCGGTGACGATCAGCCCGCCGATGCCCTGGGGCCCCAGCAGCCCCTTGTGCCCCGGAAAGGCCAGGGCGTCGATGTGCATCTTCCCCATATGGATGGGCACGCTTCCCGCCGTCTGGGCGGCATCCACACACAGGAAGATGCCCCGCTCCCGGCACAGCGCCCCCACCTCCGCCACCGGCAGCAGGGTACCGCAGACGTTGGAGGCGTGGGTGAGCACCACCAGTCTGGTGTCCGGCGTCAGACGCCGCTCCGCCGCGGCCAGGTCCAGCTCGCCGGTCGCCCGGCAGGGCAGGCAGTCCACCGTCACCCCCCGGGCCTCCATCTGGCGCAGGGGGCGCAGTACGGCGTTGTGCTCCAGGCCAGAGACCGCCACCCGGTCGCCGGGCCGCAGCAGCCCCTTAAGCACGAAGTTGAGGGAGTAGGTGCACCCCGGCGTCAGGATGACGTTCTGGGGCGCCGGACCGCCCAGCAGGGTGCACAGACGCTCCCGCACCTCCAGCACGGCTTCCGCCGCGTCGCAGGCCGAGCGGTAGGCCCCCCGGCCCACATTCCCTCCCACCTGGGTCAGATATTCCGTCATGGCCTCGGCCACGCCCTCCGCCTTGGGAAACGAGGTGGCGGCCTGGTCAAACTGATAGGTCCTTTTCATGGGCGTCCCTCCTGCTTATAGTTCGGTCTCCACCGCCAGGCGGCAGTTGTACTTGTCCGTGCGGATGGTATGGAGAATACGGGGCAGCGCCTGGGCCGCGGCGTAGCTGTCGTCCATAAGGATGCGGGCCAGGCTGGTTTTCTCTCCCAGGCTCAGGAGCACGGCCGCCGCCGTGGCCGCCCCGCTGCGGCCGCCGGGGATGCCGTTCAGGTTGCTCCGCCAGCAGCCCCAGCCCAGCTCCTGGAGTCGGACCGTCACCTCGGCGGTGTCCTCCTCCACCAGTACGATGCGGCTCCGGGTCAGGGCCATGCGCTCCAGCAGGCGGTTTCCCTTCTCAATGGCGGCCTGGGCGGCCTCCAGGGAGTCCCCCGGCACCAGCAGACCCACGGCGTGGCCTTCCCCCACCGCCCGGCGGATCAGCTCGTCCTGACCCTTCATCCGCTCCGGGTCAAACAGCAGCAGCGCCGACCGCCCCTCGCTCTTTAGGGCATCCAGTACCGCGTCCCCGGCCTCTCCGGTGTCGCACCGGACGGCCAGATAGGTCCGCACGCCGCTGTGGTCCTGTCCCCCGCTCTCGGCCGGCAGGGATGATATGGGGGGAACAGGCAGGTCCTGAGACGGCTCCGCGCTTTGGGACACCTGGCTGTTGTAGAAGGTCTTGAGGCGGTCCAGCAGCACCGCCCGTGCGGAGCTGACGAAGGTCTTGTCGTCCAGCCCCTCGTTCTCATTCTTGATCCGGAACAGCGGATAGCCCAGCGTGTCGTCGTTCTGGACGTAGTAGGTGCCCAGCCCGAAGTATTTGCACACCGAAGCCGCGGGCAGATAGACCTTGCCGTTTCGGATGATGGCCCGAGGGATGTTCTCCTGGACCGTCCCCGCGTCGATGTAATCCCACACCAGGCCGGTATTCAGGTCGAAGGTCAGGTTTTTGTTCCGGCTGTAGATGGTGTAGGTGTTGACGCCGTTGCCGCGCTTCTGTCCGCCGTTGAACAGTCCCACGTCCACCCCGCCGTTGAGGCTGGCGTCGAAGACCGTATAGGGCACATAGACCGTGCCCCCCACCAGCTCGGGCATGGCATCGGCCGTCAGGGGCATCACCGTATAGTTGACGGCGGTGAAGATGACCTTGTCGTCCCAGGACGCCCCCGCCAGCGGCAGCAGGAGGCCCAGAAGCAGCAGTGCGGCGCACAGAGCGGCCGTCAGCCGTTTTTTCATGGTGTCACGCCCCTCCCTGCAAGCCCCGTTTTGATAGTTAATTATACCACACCGGACCGGCAGCGGTAAAGCCCCCGCTTGCTCCCCAGCCCTCTTTGGGATATAATGTCTGCAAGCAGACCGCTTTAATGGGATTTTAAGAAACGCTAAATTCCTTTTTAGGGGCCGGGGAATTATACTGTTACCATCCAAACCCACCGACATCGGAAGGAGGCCTGCGCATGGAGATCACCCTGAAACAGGTGGAAACGCTCCGGGACCGGGCCGGCGTGTCCGAAGCCGAGGCCAGAGAGGCTCTGGAGCGGAACGGCGGCGATCTGCTGGAGGCCCTGCTCGACCTGGAGCGCCTGGGAAAGTCCCACACTTCCGGGCAGGGCGGCTTTTACTCCACACAGCCCAAGGCCGGCGCCGGAGCGGACGCGCTGGTTCTATCCGCCCCAGCCCAGGGGAGCGGGGCGGACCGCCGGAATGCCGGCAATCACCTGGGCACCCTGTGGCGGGCTCTTCTGGACCTGTTCCAGCGCACCCTGTCCAACCAATTCGAGGTCTGGCGCGGAGACCGAATGACCACCTCCATGCCTGTGCTGGTGCTGGTTCTGCTGACGGTCTTTTTCTTCTGGATCACCGTCCCCCTGCTGGTGGTGGGGCTTCTGTTCGGCTACCGCTACCGCTTCGGCGGCCCCGATCTGGACCGGGAGTCGGTGGACCGGGTGATGCGCCAGGTCTCCGACACCGTCACTGACGTGACCGACAACGTCCGACGGGAGTGGAACAAGCGCCGCCGAAAGAGCAAGAAATAAGTTGGCCGGACATCCGGCCCGGGAGGGTTCTCACATGGCGGAAAAAATTCTGTTGATCGAGGACGAGGAGAAGCTGGCCCGCATGGTAGAGCTGGAGCTCCGCTACGAGGGCTACGAGGTGGAGAAGGCCTTCGACGGCCGCACCGGGCTGGACCGGGCCCTGTCCGGGGAGCATGAGCTCATCCTGCTGGACATCATGCTCCCCGCCCTCAGCGGCATGGAGGTGCTGCGGCGGCTGCGGCGGGAAAGCCAGGTGCCCGTCATCATGCTCACCGCCCGGGACACGGTGGTGGATAAGGTATCCGGACTGGACTCGGGGGCCGACGACTACATCACCAAGCCCTTTGCCATTGAGGAGCTGCTGGCCCGCATCCGGGCCGCCCTGCGCAAGCGCCCCGCCGCCCCGGCGGACGCCCCCCTGCTCACCTGCGGGAGCCTGGTCATGGACGTGGAGCGCCACACCGTGGAGGTGGACGGCCGGGGAGTGGAGCTCACCCGCCGGGAATTCGACCTGCTGCACTACCTGCTGGAAAATAAGGGGAAGGTCATCTCCCGGGAGTCCCTGCTGGACAACGTGTGGGGCTTCGATTTCGTGGGCGAGACCAACGCCGTAGACGTATACATCCGCTTCCTGCGCTCCAAGATCGACGAGCAGTTCGGCGTCAAGCTGATCCATACCGTCCGGGGCGTGGGCTATGTCATTCGTGAGGAGTGAGCTTATGTCCCATCTTTCTGCCATCGTCTATACCTCTCAGACGGGCTTCACCCGGCGCTATGCCGAGATGCTGGCCCAAAAGACCGGCCTGCCCGCCTGCGCGCTGGGCGGCCCCGCCCCCGCCCGGGGTACGAGCGTGCTGTACCTGGGCTGGCTGCGGGCGGGCGGCGTCCAGGGACTGGCCAAGGCCCGGCGGCGCTGGGACGTGAAGGGGGTCTGCGCCGTGGGCATGTCCCCCGAACCCAACGGCAAGGTGCTGGGGGACCCCGTTCTGCCGGCCTTCTACCTCCGGGGCGGCTACGCCCCCGACCGGCTCACCGGCCCCTATAAATGGGCCATGTCCGCCATGGCCCGCATGGTGACCCAAAATCCGCCCAAGGACGATCAGGAGCGGGCGGTCCAGGAGGCCTTCCGCCAAGGCGGCGACTGGGTGGACGAAGCGTATCTGGACCCGGTGCTGGACTGGCTGTCCCGCCAGGGCTGAGTCCCCCCATTTTTGCCGGGAGGTGTTCCCATGTCAACCACAAAGCAGGCCCATAAGCCGCCGGGGCGGCTCCGTTCCTCCATCGTAGCCCGGCTCAATTTCCGGCTCTTCCTGCGCCTGCTGGGCATCTACTTCTCCACCGACCTGCTGCTGACTCTTCTGTTTGCCGGCGGGGTGGTGGTCTGGTCCGAGCGCCAGTGCGGAGACATCGCCGCCCTGGTGGAGGAGCGGGGCGTGCCCTCGGCCGAGGCCACGCTGTGGATGGCCGCCGGGGACTACACCGTCACCGCCGGGGAGGGAGAGCCCGCGGGCGTCCGGCTGCCCCACTGGCTGCCCTGGCCGGCGGCCACCGGCGGCGGGGAGCGGTATCTCGACCCCGGGGAGATCCACCTCTTCTCCCTGCTGGCCATCTACTCCGGCGGGACCACCAGCTATACCCTCCAGCTCCCTAACGGCGCCGAGCCCTACGCCATCACCCTGGATTTGGAGCGCCCGGTCACCCTGGGGGTGTTTGGCCTTCGTATCCTGATGATTTGCCAGTTGGTCTCGCTGCTGTCCAACCTCTTCAAGAACGCGGGCACCATCAAAAAGACCCTCAGACCCATCCAGGAGCTGGCCGCCGCGGCGGCCAAGCTGAACACCGCCTCCGGCATGTCGCCGGAGGAGCTCTCCGTCCTGGCCGACAAGCTGGACGAGATCAACGCCACTCATCTGGACACCCGCATCTCGGTGTCGGGCACGCAGAAGGAGCTGCGGGAGCTGGCCCAGGCCATCAACGCCATGCTGGACCGCATCAACGAGGCCTATCGCTCTCAGATGCGCTTCGTCTCCGACGCCTCCCACGAGCTGCGCACCCCCATCGCCGTGGTCCAGGGCTACGCCAACCTGCTGGACCGCTGGGGCAAGGACGACCCGGCCATCCGGCAGGAGGCCATCGACGCCATCCGGCAGGAGGCCGACTCCATGAAGGAGCTGGTGGAGCAGCTTCTGTTCCTGGCCCGGGGGGACAACGACTCCATGCGTATCGAGATGGAGGACTTCGATCTCACCGCCCTGGCGGCGGAGGTCCTGCGGGAGACCGAGATGATCGACCAGACCCATATATTTCTGGCCCGCTGGGACGGGGCGGTCCCGGTGCGGGCCGACGCAGGGCTCATCAAGCAGGCCCTGCGGGTGCTGGTGGACAACAGCATCAAATATTCTCCCGAGGGCGGGCGCATCCTGCTGTCCGTCCGGGCCGACGGCGGAGCCGCCCGCATGTCGGTGCAGGACGAGGGCCAGGGCATCGGCGCGGAGAGCCTGCCCCACATCTTCGACCGCTTCTTCCGCACCGACGAATCCCGGGCCCGCCAGACCGGCGGCACCGGGCTGGGCCTGGCCATCGCCAAGTGGATCGCCGACCGGCACGGCGGCTGGTTTGAGGTCCTCTCCCGGGAGGGGGTGGGCACCCGCATCACCATGGTGCTCCCCCTGCGTCAGACCGGCCCAGGCCAAGACCCCGGCTGAATCGCAAATTTTTTGACAGACTCCCCCTTTTCCAGTATAATAGCTTTTACGCTGGCGTGCAGGCCCGTGTATCCCGCTCCTGGCAGATACACGGGCCTGTTTCATGCGCCGCAGGCTGACAAAGGGAAGTGTCTGATGATGGATCTCCTCCTCACTGTAGTCCTCTTCACGCTGGGCATCGTCCTGATCGTCAAGGGTGGCGACGCCTTTGTGGATGCTGCCGCCTGGATGGCGGAGGTCTCCGGCATCCCCAAGCTGATTGTGGGCGCCACGGTGGTAAGCTTTGCCACCACCCTGCCCGAGCTTCTGGTGTCCTCCATGGCGGCCTTTGACGGCAAGGTGGATATGGCCATCGGCAACGCCGTGGGCAGTGTCACCGCCAATCTGGCCCTGATCATGGGCATCGCCCTGGTCTGCCTGCCCTCGGCCATCCGGCGGCGGGACTACCTGCTCAAGGCCGTTCTCATGCTGGGGGCCTCCCTCTATCTGGTGCTGGCCTCCTCCGGCGGCAGCCTGTCCTTCCAGTCGGGGATCGCCCTGCTGGTCATCTTCGTTATCGCCATGTGGGACAACATCCGCTCTGCGCTGCGCTCCATGCGTGAGGAGCAGACGGCGGCCGGACGGGGCGGGCACCCCCGGCCCATGGGCCATGAGGTGCGCCGCAATCTTCTCAAATTTCTTCTGGGGGCGGCCGGCATCGTCATCGGGGCTCAGCTCCTAGTGGACCACGGCGGCAATCTGGCCCGGCTCATTGGTGTGCCGGAGCGCATCATCGGCGTCACCCTCATCGCCGTGGGCACCTCTCTGCCCGAGCTGGTCACCACCCTCACCGCCATCGCAAAAAAACAGGCTTCCCTGTCCGCCGGCAACATCATCGGGGCCAATATCATCGACCTCACCCTCATCCTCCCCATCTGCTCGCTGATCTCGGGCGGGGCCCTGCCCGTCTCCGCTCAGGCCCTGGCCATCGACCTGCCCGCCTGCCTGCTGGTGGGCTGCATCGCCATGGTGCCCTCCCTGGTCACGGGCCGCTTCCAGCGCTGGCAGGGCGGCGTGCTGCTGCTCAGTTACGTGGTCTATCTGGTCATTACCTGCTCCGGCGCGGCCGTATCATAATGCGTAATGAACAAAGCTGAAAGGCTTGCATCCCAAGGCCTTCAAGGCCAATTGGCTTTGTTCCGGTGCAAGGTTTTTGGACAAATGAGCCAGAAAACCTTATCATACTCCCCCCGCTGCGTCGGGCGTCCTATGTTTGGAAAAGAGGTGCTCCTATGTTTCGTGAAATGCGCCGGAAAAAGCAGCTCCTGACCCCGGAGGAGAGCGCCGCCGTCCTCCACCGTGGAACCTCGGGGGTGCTGGCCCTGGCCGGCGACGACGGCTACCCCTACGCCGTCCCCATGAGCTATGTCTACGACGGTGCCAAGCTGTACTTCCACTGTGCGAAATCCGGCCACAAGCTGGACGCCATCCGGCGGAACTGTAAGGCGTCGTTCTGTGTCATCGACCAGGATCAGATCGTGCCGGAGGAATATACCTCCCATTTCCGCAGCGTCATTGTGTTTGGCACCATGCGCATTCTGGAGGACGACGGAGAAAAACGCGCCGCCATTGAAGCGCTGGCCCTCAAATATGCCCCGGATGACGACGCGGCCGACCGCAACCGCGCCATCGACCGGGAATGGGCGCCATTGTGTATGCTGGAATTGACCATCGACCACATCACGGGGAAAGAGGCCATCGAGTTGGTGAAGGCCAAGCGGCCATCTGGGCAATGAACCCGCTCCTGACCCACATGAAAAAGGAAAAGGCCCCGCGGCAATTGCCGCGGGGCTTTTGGCTGCTATTCTCAGTACATGCCGCCCATATCGGGGGCTGCAGGCGCGGGCGCGGGGGGCTCGGGCTTGTCGGCCACCAGAGACTCGGTGGTCAGCAGGATAGCTGCCACAGAGGCGGCGTTCTGCAGAGCGGAGCGGGTCACCTTGGTGGGGTCCACGATGCCGGCGGTGATCATGTCGCAGTAGGTCTCCTTATAGGCGTCGAAGCCATAGCCGACCTTACGGGCGTTCTTGATCTTCTCCAGCACCACGGAGCCGTCGATCCCGGCATTGATGGCGATCTGCTTCACGGGCTCGCTGAGGGCCTTGGCCACGATGCGCACGCCGGTCTTCTCGTCGCCCTCCACCTTGGAAATCAGCCTCTCCACGGCGGGAATGGCGTTGACATAGGCGGTGCCGCCGCCGGCCACGATGCCCTCCTCAACGGCGGCGCGGGTGGCGTTCAGGGCATCCTCGATGCGGAGCTTCTTCTCCTTCATCTCGGACTCGGTGGCAGCGCCCACACGGATGATGGCCACGCCGCCGGCCAGCTTGGCCAAGCGCTCCTGGAGCTTCTCGCGGTCATAATCAGAGGTGGTGACCTCGATCTGGGCGCGGATCTGGTTCACACGGTCCTTGATCGCCTTGCTGTCGCCGGAGCCGTCCACGATGATGGTGTTGTCCTTGTTCACCTTGACTTGGCGGGCCTTGCCCAGCATATCGACGGTGGTCTCCTTGAGCTCATAGCCCAGGTCGGAAGAGATGACGGTGCCGCCGGTGAGGATGGCCATATCCTGCAGCATCTCCTTGCGGCGGTCGCCAAAGCCGGGAGCCTTGACGCAGCAGACGTTCAGGGTGCCGCGCAGCTTGTTGACGATCAGGGTGGACAGGGCCTCGCCCTCCACATCCTCGGCCACGATCAGCAGCTTCTTGCCGGACTGGACCACCTGCTCCAGCAGGGGCAGCAGCTCCTGAATGCTAGAGATCTTCTTATCGGTGATGAGGATGAGGGGATCGTCCAGGACGGCCTCCATCTTCTCGGTGTCGGTGACCATATAGGGGGCGATATAGCCGCGGTCGAACTGCATGCCCTCGACCACCTCAGAGTAGGTCTCAGCGGTCTTGGATTCCTCCACGGTGATGACGCCGTCGGCGGAGACCTTCTCCATGGCCTCGGCGATCAGCTTGCCGATGGTCTCGTCGCCGGAAGAGACGGCGCCCACGCGGGCGATATCGTCAGAGCCGCTGACCTTCTTGGAATTGGCCTGAATGGCCTCGATGGCGGCCTCGGTGGCCTTGGCGATGCCCTTCTTCATGACCATGGGGTTAGCACCGGCGGCCAGGTTCTTCAGGCCCTCGCGGATCATTGCCTGGGCCAGCAGGGTGGCGGTGGTGGTGCCGTCGCCGGCCACGTCGTTGGTCTTGGTGGAAACTTCCTTCACGATCTGGGCGCCCATGTTTTCAAAGGGGTCAGCCAGCTCGATCTCCTTGGCGATGGTCACGCCGTCGTTGGTAATGAGGGGAGTGCCGAACTTCTTATCCAGGACCACATTGCGGCCCTTGGGACCCAGAGTGATCTTCACGGTATCGGCGAGCTGGTTGACACCGCGCTCCAGAGCGCGGCGGGCTTCCTCGCCGTAGCAGAGAATCTTAGCCATATTGATTACCTCCAGTTATATTGAGATATAAAAATACGAAACAGGTTTACTCGACGATGGCCAGGATATCATTCTGGCGGACGATGGTGTACTCTTCGCCGTCCACCTTGACCTCGGTGCCGGCATACTTGCTGGTGATGACCTTCTGGCCCTTCATGACGGTCATCTTGACTTCCTTGCCGTCCACCAGGCCGCCGGGGCCCACCTCGATGACCTCGGCCACCTCGGGCTTCTCCTTGGCGGCGCCGGTGAGGATAATACCGCTCTTGGTCTTCTCCTCGGCCTCCACCATCTTGATGATCACTCGGTCCGCAAGGGGTTTGAGTTTCATAATGGGTTCCTCCTTATATCATTTTTTCTTATTAGCTGACTCAGTGTTTAGCACTCATTTCTTTCGAGTGCTAACCTCGAGTATGATAATACCGCTACTTGCCAAAAAAATCAACCCCCAATTTTCAAAATTAGAGGTTGATTTTTCAAAAATTCACTTTTTGTTCACAGACATCCTGCCGGAGTGCTAGTCTTTGGGCTGATAGCTCAGTCCGGCGGGGTAGAAGAAGGCCACCTTCCGCTCCGACAGCGCCACGGTGAACCGCCGGCCTCGCAGGACCTCCCCGTCCACCACCGCCACCAGCTCCTGAGGCGAGGAGAAGGAGATGGTCTGGCCCTGGCAGGCATAAATCAGCTCGGGGTAATCCCGGTAGCGCCCCTGGGCGTATTGGCCCACCAGTCGCGCAAAGGTCCGGCGGTTGACCCGTGGCACCACCAGCATGTCGAGTACCCCGTCATCCGGCATGGCGTCGCCCACCGGCATAAAGCCGCCGCCGTAATAGCGGCCGTTGCAGATGCAGATGATGGAGGTATCCTCCTCCATCCGCCGTCCGCCCACCTCCACCACCGTGGGGCGAGCAATTCCCTTGAAGAGCACGTTCACCGTCAGGGACAGGATATAGGCCCCCATCCCCGTCACCAGAGGCAGTGCTTTATAGCGGTGCACATCCGCCGCCACCTGGGCGTCCACTCCGGCGCAGACCACGCCGATACCCAATCTGCCGTTGCAGTCCATCAGGTCGAAACAGGCCTGAGGGCCGTCCGCCAGGGCGGCCAGGTCGGAAAACCGGCTGCGGTAGTCCGCCCCGAAGATCTTGAGAAAATCGTTTCCCGTGCCCTTGGGGACGTTGGTAACGGCGGCATTGGCAAAGCCCGCGGCCCCATTGACCGCCTCGTTGAGGGTGCCGTCTCCGCCGCAGGCATAGATGCGCACCGGCTCCCCCGTTTCGGCGGCGGCGCGGGCACAGGTCTCGGCATGGCCGGGGCCCCGGGTGAGGATCGCCTCCCAGGGCTCGCCCCGGGGGGCAAAGATTGCCCGAATGCGATTTTCCAGCGCCTCGGTGCTCCCCTTCTTCCCCGCCGCGGGATTGATCAGGAAAAGATGCTTCATCGCAGGATCTCCTTACCCAGAATGCGGCCCCGGGGGCCGAAGAAGGGCGTGCTTGACGGGCGTTCACCGGGTGGGGAGAAGTCCGTTGGTCAGCCCCGTCGTCTGCGTGCGGAACTGAGTCCCCGTGCCCCACAGGTTCACCCGCTGCTCGGTGCGGGCCATGCGGGAGACGATGGCCGCCGCCTCGGCCCGGGTGAGCCGGCCCTCCGCGCGGAAGGTGAGCTGGCCGTCCGTGCCAGTGAACACCCCCTTGGCATAGAGGCTGTAAATGGCATCGGCGGCGTAATCCCCCGCCTTCACGTCGGGCAGATGGCTCTTCACCCGCTCCAGGCTGTTGATCTCCGGCATGCCGCGCCCCAGGGCGGTGGCCGCAAAGATCCTGGCCATCTCGGCCCGGGTGACGGGCCGCTCATAATCGGTGAATTCTCCCTCGGTGATGATGCCGCTGGCCACGCAGTAGGCCACCGACGAGCGGTACCAGGGCTGGGTGGTCACGCTCTGGAGGTGGAAGTCGTCCCCCAGATACCGACTCTCCATATGCGCGGCCAGCTTGAGGGCCTCAGCCACGGTGAGGGTGCCGTCGGGGTTGAAACGGTTGTCCCCCACGCCCTCCATCAGCCCCACGTTATAGGCCACATCCACCCACAGGTCGTACCAGTCCCGGGGCGTCACGTCGGAAAAGTTGGGCAGGCGCTTTTGTACCAGCGAAAACCGGGCGGAGGGCACCTTGCGCTCCACCAGCAGGGCGGGCAGGGTGTTCATAGGCACCAGGGTCTCAACTCCCCCGCTGGTCAGCACCAGTACATCCAGGCCGTCGGCCTTGCGTACCGCCGCATAGTCGTATGTAAGGGGGTAGAGCTCCTGAGTCTCCCCGCCGAAGCGGCTGGGGAAGGCCACCATGCTCACCACGCCCCACTCATTCCCCTTCTGGGCCCGGTAGAGGCCGTAACCAATGGGCTCCAGGGTGTCGTACTCCGGCTGGATCAGATAGGCGCCGTCGGGACGAATGAGTCCCAGCTTGTTGTTCTTCTGCACCCGGGCCACCCCCAGGCTGAAGTCCATCACCGACTGGTACTGGATGGGAATGACGATCTCCCCCGCCACGTTGGCAAAGCCCCACAGCCCGCCCTCCGCAGCCTTGGCCAGGCCCTCCTGGTAGCCCCAGATCTGGGGCGCAGCCAGGGCGGCGGAGGTCAAGACGGCCGTCAGCAGCAGGGCCAGGGCCTGGGCCCGGAGGCTCGGCCGTTTCACACGTCTTGTTCTCATCCTCGCTCCCTCTTGTGATACAGAAACAGGTCGCACTTGATCATTCCATTGTAGAGCTTGCGCTTCTTGTCGGCCGTCCGGCCAAAGGTCCGCTCGAATTCCGTGTGGGAGGACAACAGGGCCAGGCTCCATCCGGGCGGCAGGCCGCGGTACGCCTTTCCGAAGGCCCGGTAGAGCTCCTCCGCCTCCCGCTTTTCCATGATGCGCTCACCGTAGGGCGGATTGGTGACCACCCGGCCGTAGGGTGCCTCCCGGCGGAAGGCCCGGGCGTCCGCCACCTCGAAGCGGATCAGGTCCTCTACCCCCGCCTTGACGGCATTGTCCCGGGCGATGGCCACCGCCTTGGGGTCGATATCGCCGCCCCAGATTTCGTATGCTCCGTCAAACTCCCGGTCCATGGCCTCGTCGGCGGCGTCCATCCAGGCCTGGGCCGGGACGCAGGCCCACCGCTGCGCGGAGAAGGAGCGCTCCAAACCGGGGGCCCGGTTTTTGGCGATGAGGGCGGCCTCGATGGCGATGGTGCCCGAGCCGCAGAAGGGGTCGCAGAAGGGGTCCCTCCCCCGGTAGCGGGACAGCAGCACCAGGGCGGCGGCCAGGGTCTCCCGCAGAGGGGCCGTCACCCCCACCGCCCGGTAGCCCCGCTTGTGCAGTCCGGCACCGGAGGTATCCAGCATCAGCGTGGCCATATCCTTCATGATGGAAAATTGAATCTGATAGACCGGACCGTTTTCCGGCAGGGTCTCCAGGCCGTATTTCTGTCCCAGCCGGGCCGCCACCGCCTTTTTCACGATGGACTGGCAGGCGGGGATGGCGTGGAGGGCGGAATTCAGGCTGTGTCCCTTGACGGGGAAGGCCCCATTCAGGGGGATAAACTGCTCCCAGGGCAGGGCCCGGGTCCCCTCGAAGAGGGCGTCGAAGTCCCCGGCCAGAAAGCAGCCCAACTCGATGAGCACCCGCTCGCCGGTGCGCAGATTCAGGTTGAGCCGGGCCACATCAGCGGGCGTACCCAGCGCCGTCACCCGGCCGTTGTCCGCCCGGACCTCCTCCAGACCCAGCCGGCGCAGCTCGTCCGCCGTCAGCCCCTCTAATCCGAACAGGGTCGGCACCGCCAGCTTCAGCCGCTCCATCCGATCCCCTCCCTTCTGATTTTATGCTTCTTGTTGCATTATACCCAATTATCCGGCAATTGGCAAATCCTTTTCATTTGTCGTACATCAAATTTACTGGTAATTTCCCTAGGGGTGTGGTAGACTTACATATAGCGGCCGTTCTTTTTTGCATCCCATACTATATTTTGTAAAGGAGGGGGATACATGTACAGCATCCTGTGGCTGGTCGCTCTTATCATCTTTGGCGTGGTGGAGGCTGCCACGGTGGGGTTGGCTTCCATCTGGTTCGCGGCCGGAGCGCTGGCCGCCCTGATCCTTTCGGCCTTTCTCAACTCCCTGCTGGTGCAGGTCGTGGTCTTTCTGGCCGTGTCCTTCGTCACGCTCCTGTTGGTGCGTCCCCTGGCCCAGAAATACTTCAACGCCAGGCGGACCGCCACCAACGCCGACCGCGTCATCGGCCAGGAGGCCGTGGTCGTCCAGGAGATCGACAACCTTCGGGGCCTGGGCCAGGTCAAGGTGGGCGGCATGCCCTGGACCGCACGCTCCGCCGGTGAGCAGATCCTTCCCGTGGGGACCACCGTCCGGGTGGAGCGCATCGAGGGCGTGAAGCTCTATGTGACGCCCATCCCCGCCGCCAGCCGTACCCAGTCCCAATAAGCCGTCGTCCAACTGATTACAAGGAGGTCACATTATGCCCGCTGCTATCTTTGGTTTCATCGTACCCATCATCCTGATCGTGCTCATCATCCTCATTCTGGCCGCCAACATCCGGGTGGTGCAGCAGTCCAAGGCCTACGTCATCGAACGTCTGGGCGCTTTCCACTCCGTCTGGGGCGTGGGCATCCACTTCAAGATCCCCTTTATCGAGCGGGTGGCCAAGGCCGTCTCCCTCAAGGAGCAGGTGGTGGACTTCGCCCCCCAGCCCGTCATCACCAAGGATAACGTCACCATGCAGATCGACACGGTCATCTACTTTCAGATCACCGACCCCAAGCTGTACACCTACGGTGTAGAGCACCCCATGAGCGCCATCGAAAACCTGACTGCCACCACCCTGCGCAACATCATCGGCGACCTGGAGCTGGACCAGACCCTCACCAGCCGCGACCATATCAACACCAAGATGCGTTCCCTGCTGGATGAGGCCACCGACCCCTGGGGCATCAAGGTCAACCGGGTGGAGCTGAAGAACATCCTTCCCCCCCGTGAAATTCAGGACGCCATGGAGAAGCAGATGAAGGCCGAGCGTGAGCGCCGGGAGTCCATCCTCCAGGCCGAGGGCCAGAAGCAGAGCCAGATCCTGGTGGCAGAGGGCGAGAAGCAGTCCCTGATCCTCCGGGCCGAGGCCGCCAAGCAGGCCGCCATCCGGAAGGCCGAAGGCGAGAAGGAGGCCCGCATCATGGCCGCTGACGCCGAGGCCCAGGCCATCATGAAGGTGCAGCAGGCCACGGCGGACGCCATCAAGCTGCTCAACGAGGCCAACCCCAACGGCCAGGTGGTCAAGCTCAAGGCCCTGGAGGCCATGGAGAAGGTGGCCGACGGCAAGGCCACGAAGATCATCATCCCCTCTGAAATCCAGGGGCTGGCCGGGCTGGCCGCCTCGGCCAAGGCGCTGCTGGAGACCGATCCCCCGGCAGGGTCCTGACCTTCTCTCAGCCATACGGCGGCGCGCGGTCTCCCCGCGCGCCGCTTGCTTGGCGGGCCCGCGCCGCCCGCCCTCATTCAGAAAAGGGAGTGTTTCCAAGTGGACTATGAGACGCAGCGCCGGCTGATCTGCGCGCTGGGACGCAGAATGTGGGAAAAGGGCTGGGTGGCCGCCAACGACGGCAACCTGAGCCGCCGCCTGGGCGAGGGTCTCTTTCTGGTGACCCCCGCCGGGGTGAGCAAGGGCTTTCTCTCCCCCGAGATGCTCCTGGTGGTGGACCGGGAGGGGACGGTGGTAGCGGGCGCACCCGGCTTCCGTCCCTCCTCCGAGACGCCCCTCCATCTGGAGTGCTACCGCCGCCGCAGTGACGTGCACGGGGTCTGCCACGCCCATCCCCCCGCCGCCACGGCCTTCGCCTGCGCCCGTCAGCCCATCGAACGTCCCATTCTGGGGGAGATCGTCATGAGCCTTGGGGCCATCCCCTGCGCCCCCTACGCCCGCTCGGGCACCCTGGCCCTCCCCGCCGCCGTGGGGCCGCTGCTGTGGAACCACGACGCCGTGCTGCTGGCCAACCACGGCGTGCTCACCGTGGGCGCCGATCTGGAGCAGGCCTACTGGCGCATGGAGACCGTGGAGCACACCGCGCAGATCCACCTCAACGCCCGCCTGCTGGGAGGCGGTGTGGCACTCTCCGCCCAGGAAGTGGAAGAACTTCAGAAATAACCCTTGCATTCCCACCCGAGATGTGATATGCTTTATGCCAACTTTGATGAAGGAGTCGGTGAGCCCTCGTGGACGAACCTCCCCCTAGTAACCCCCAACAAATGAGTACAGGGACAGCCTTACCCGTCGTGGGATAGGGCTGTCCCTTTGTGCGTAAATTTTATCAGAAAGTTGAGTTGATTTGTCCGTATGTTGGACCCAGCCAGTATCAGTATGATCGCCGCCCTTGTGATCCTCGTGATCCTCTCCGCCTTTTTCTCCGCCACCGAGACCGCCTTTACCTCGCTCAACCGCATCCGGCTCAAGAGCCGGGCGGACAGCGGCAACAAGCGGGCTGCCCTGACCCTGCGCATCGCGGAGGACTACGACAAGCTCCTGTCCACCAACCTGATCGGCAACAACATCGTGAACATCTCGGCCTCCACCGTGGGCACCGTTTTGTTCACCAAGCTGTTTTTGGACTACGGTCCGCTGGTCTCCACGGTGGTGCTGACCGTGGTTATTCTGGTCTTTGGCGAGATCTCCCCCAAGAGCATGGCCAAAGAGAACGCCGAGGCCTTTGCCATGTTCGCAGCCCCCATCATGCGGGTGCTGATGACGGTGCTGGCCCCGGTGAACTACCTCTTTGCCCAGTGGAAGAAGCTCCTCAGCCGCATCTTCCGCAAGTCGGAGGAGGAGGGCATCACCGAGGAGGAGCTCATCACCATGGTGGATCAGGCCGAGAACGAGGGCGGCCTGGACCAGCATGAGGGGCAGCTCATCCGCTCCGCCATCGAGTTCAACGACCTGGAGGTGGAGGAGATCCTCACCCCCCGGGTGGACATCGTGGCCGCCGAAGACACCGCCACCATGGACGAGATCGCCGCCATCTTCGCGGAAAACGGCTACTCCCGGCTGCCCATCTACCACGACACCATCGACAACATCATCGGCGTCATCCACGAAAAGGACTTCCATGCCGCCCGCTACCACGGCCAGGAGGACGTATCCGCCATCGTCAGCAATGTGCTCTACACCACCGGCAGCACCAAGATCTCCGACCTGCTGCGCATCCTCCAGCGGGCCAAGGCCCACATGGTCATTGTGGTGGACGAGTACGGCGGCACCGAAGGCCTGTGCACCCTGGAGGACATCGTCGAGGAGCTGGTGGGCGAAATCTGGGATGAGCACGACGAGGTCATCGAGGAGTTCAAAAAGCAGTCCGACGGCAGCTACCTGATCTCCTGCAACGCCAACCTCACCGACCTGTACGATCTGTTCTCCATCAAGGGCGAGCGGGACTGCACCACGGTGTCCGGCTGGGTCATGGAGGAGATCGGCCGGGTGCCGGAGGAGGGGGATCACTTCGTCTATGAGAATCTGGATGTGACCGTCACCAGGGTGGACCACCGCCGGGTTCTGGAGATCCGGGTGGTAGTCCTGCCCCAGGAAGACACCGGCGACAAGGACCGCAAGTAAGCCCTTACATGAGGAAAGCGCCCCGTGTCAAGTCACAGGGCGCTTTTTCACGTTCAGAACGGCAGCGCCACCACGGCGGGCACCACCACCGGCACGGCGAAGGACAAAACCACACCCGAGACAAAGGAATAGATGGCGATGCGCTCGTCGGTGGCCCTCACCACCACCGGCAGGACGGTATCCATGGCGGTGGCGCCCGCCACCCCCACGCACTCCAGATAGCCCACCCGCCGGGCCAGGATGGGGATGAGGACGATGGCAAAGACCTCCCGCATGACATTGGACAGGAAGGCCACGGCGGACACCGAGGGGGAGTAGTCCGCCAGAAGCATAGGGGCCAGGGAATACCAGCCAAAGCCGGCGGAGGCCGCCATAGCGTCCTTGACGCTCATGGGCAGGAAGAGCCCAGCCACGGCCGCGGCGGCCAGGGTTCCGGCGGCGGCCGCCACCGGGATGGCCAGCACCCGGGCTCCAGCCTGCCGGATGTCCCGCCACACATTGCCTTGGCGGCCCATGTCCACGCCCACCAGGAAGAGGATGAGGCACAGCCCCAGGGTGATAAGGGCGCCGCAGTGGGCGGCCCATTCCGCCGGGAGCACAAAGTGTCCCGCCAGCATGCCCGCGGCCACCGCCCCCACGATCCAGCCGGTCATGGGGCCTCCCCTCCCCTCTCCTCCGCCGGGGCGGCGCTGCGGCCCTGCCGGTCCAGGCCCATGCACTTGCGGACCAGCAGCACCGCCAGCACCGAGCCCGCCAGGACAAACAGGGTGATGACCAGGGCAGACAGGCCGATGGAGCCCAGCGAGGCCACCACCTGCTCGTCTGCGCCGATCTCCACGCCCAGCGTAAAGATGAGCAGAATCAGCACCACGGTCTGGAGCCGGCCCAGCCAGGTCAGCTTCTTCCCCCGCACCGCCCTGCGTGAGCCCACCAGGGCGCCCAAAGCGATGACCCCCAGGTAGAGCCCCAGGCTCTGGAGGGTCGCCAGAAAGGTTTCCATATCTCTGCCTCCTTGTCAGCCGCGCTTCCAGCGAGGGGGCTCCGGCAAAAGCCGGAGCCCCCTCGCGTTTCACCGTATGCCGATTCTATCACCGAATGGCCTTGGTGTCTACCTCTTCCTTCAGGGCCGCCAGGAAGGCGTCCAGCGCCATGACACCCTGGTCGCCGCCGGCGCGGGTACGGACGGCCACCTGACCGCTCTCGGCCTCCTTGTCGCCCACCACCAGCATATAGGGGACCTTCTCCAGTTGGGCTTCCCGGATCTTCTTGCCGATCTTCTCGTTGCGGCGGTCGGTCTCCACCCGGAAGCCCGCCGCGTCCAGCCGTTTGGCCACGCAGTCGGCATAGTCGGCCGCCCGGTCGGTGATGGGCAGCACCTTGACCTGCACGGGGGCCAGCCAGGTGGGGAACGCCCCGGCAAAGTGCTCGGTGATAACGCCGATGAACCGCTCGATGGAGCCGAATACCACCCGGTGGATCATGACGGGGCAGTGCTTCTCGCCGTCCGCGCCGATATACTCCAGATCGAACCGGCCGGGGAGCTGGTAATCCAGTTGAATGGTGCCGCACTGCCAGGTCCGCCCCAGGGAGTCCTGGATGTGGAAGTCCAGCTTAGGCCCGTAGAAGGCGCCGTCGCCCTCGTTGACCTCATAGCTCTTGCCGATGCTGGTGATGGCGTCGGCCAGAGCCTTGGTGGCCACCTCCCAGTCCTCCACAGAGCCAATGTGGTCGTCGGGCATGGTGGACAGCTCGATCTTATAGGGCAGACCGAAGAGGGAGTAGACCTCGTCAAAAAGCCGGGCAATGCGGATGACCTCATCCTTGATCTGCTCCTGGGCCAGCAGGATGTGCGCGTCGTCCTGGGTGAAACAGCGGACCCGGAACATGCCGTGGAGGGCGCCGGAGAGCTCATGGCGGTGGACAATGCCCAGCTCGCCGTAGCGCAGGGGCAGGTCCCGGTAGGAGTGGGGCTCCAGCTCATAGACCAGGATGCTGCCGGGGCAGTTCATGGGCTTGATGGCGAAGTCCTCCTCGTCGATGACGGTGGTGTACATGTTGTCCTTGTAGTGGTCCCAGTGGCCGGAGGTCTCCCACAGGGTCCGGCGCATGATCTGGGGGGTGGCGATCTCCTTGTACTCCCACTTCTTATGGACCTGGCGCCAGTAGTCGATCAGGGTGTTTTTCAGCACCATGCCCTTGGGCAGATAGAAGGGGAAGCCGGGGGCCTCGTCCCGGAAAGCGAACAGGCCCAGCTCCTTGCCCAGCTTGCGGTGGTCCCGCTTCTTGGCCTCCTCGATGCGCTGGAGATACGCGTCCAGCTCGTCCTTCTTGGGGAAGGCGATGCCGTAGATGCGCTGGAGGGTCTCCCGGTTGGAGTCGCCCCGCCAGTAGGCGGCGTTGCAGGCGGTGAGCTTGATGGCGTTGCCCTTCACCCGGCCGGTGGAGTCCAGATGGGGGCCGGCACACAGGTCGGTGAACTCGCCCTGCCGATAGAAGGAGATGTGAGCGTCCTCCGGCAGATCCTGGATGAGCTCCACCTTGTAGGGCTCGCCCTTCTCCTCCATGAACTTCAGGGCCTCTTCCCGGGGCAGCTCGAAGCGCTCCAGCTTCAGCTTCTCCTTGCAGATCTTCCGCATCTCCCCCTCGATCTTCTCCATGATCTCCGGGGTAAAGGGGAAGGGGGAGTCCATATCGTAGTAAAAGCCCTCGTCGATGGAGGGGCCGATGGCCAGCTTCACCTCGGGGTACAGGCGCTTGACGGCCTGGGCCAGGATGTGGGAGCAGGTATGCCAATAGGTCTTGCGGTAGGTCTCGTTCTCAAACGTATACTGATTGTTTTCTTCTGCCATGGTAATTCCTCCTTGTATTGGGGCAAAGACGATAAAAAATCTCACCCCTGATGAAGTTCAGGGGTGAGATGAGAGATCCCACGGTTCCACCCTGCTTACGGCCCTGTGAAGCGCCGTCGCTCGTGACCTCTGTAACGGGAGGGCCCGGCCCAGCCTACTGTCCGCGGAGTTCGGTGGGCGGCTCGGGGGTGGTTGGGTCCTTTTCGCGGGTGCAGGCGCGCTCTCAGCCGGCGGCGCGCCCTCTCTGTGCGGCGAAGCGGGACGGTTTCCCCGTCATTGCCTCTGCAACGCAGACACTATATCACCAAAATCCGAGGCTGTCAAGGGGCATCCCGCCCTTCCAGAAAGAGGGTCTCCGCCTGCTGCTGGGCTTCCCGGAGGATGTGTTCCGCCTCGCCGTAATTCCGGGCCTCGAGCTGGGTCAGGCTGTCGGTGATGGCGTTGAACAGGGCAAAGTACATCTTTTGGAACATCTCTCTCCCTCCAAGATTCGTATTTTAAGGCGATAATTCATTATATAGCTTGAATAATAATGTGTCAAGTCGGTTTCTTGCTTATAGCATGTTTATTGCGCCGTGATTTTCCATATGCTAGGCGTATGGAGGTGTATCATGGATTTGGATTATCACGAAATCGGCAAAAGAATTGCCCGGCGCAGGAAGCAGCTCGGCCTCAAACAGTCGGCTGTGGAGGAGAAGGCTGACATCGGCTATAAGTATCTGTCCAGCATTGAACGGGGCATCTCCATTCCCTCCATTGAAGTCGTCATGCGTCTTTCGCTGGCCCTGGACACCACGCCGGACGCGTTTCTGGTGGGGACCGCCCGGCCCGCCGGAGAGGAGTGGCGGGGGGTGGCCGAGCTGCTCCGGGGCATGACGCCCAAAAAGCTGGAGCTGGCCCGGAGCTTCCTCACCTGGCTGTCCGACCAGGAGCTTTCATAAAAAAACTGCGGAGCCATTGGCTCCGCAGTTTTTTTACTGTCTCTGCTCAGGCGGCCTTGTCAGCAGCCACTGCGTTGGTCATGTCGTAGGTGTCGGGGAAAATAGCCCCGTTGACCACCCACACGTCGCTGAGGTCGGGCTGGCCGTCCTCACCGGCGCCGCAGACCAGGTAGTCGCCCTCGCCGTGGGGCACACCGGCCCGATTGGCCTGGAGCACGTCACCCCACGCGGTCTGGACCTCCACCTGGAGCTCGGCGGGGATGAAGCAGGCGAAGTTGCCGGTGGTGGGCTTGGTCTTCAGGTCGATGTAGGTGTCGGCGGCAAAATCCGCGGCGGTGAGCTCGGTGCCGTCGGCCTTGGTATAGGTCTTGATGACCTTGGACAGCTTGGTCACCCACTCCTCGCCGCTGGTACCCTTCAGAATCACGTCCTCGCCGTTGGGCTGGGCGGTGTAGCTGGCGTCCTCCAGGTTGTTGTAGACGTCGGTGGCCGCAGAGACCATCTTGCCCTGGATGGTGTAGTCGGTCTTGCCGGTGGCAAACCAGTCATACGCGGTGACGGCCAGATAGTCGGCCATGGACATCTTGCCCAGCAGATGCCTGGAGAAGAAGGCGGAAATGTTGCCCTCCACCGCGGCGGTCACGTCGGGCTGTTCGGAGTAGAAGCCATAGCCGTGGTCGGCGTCGGGTACGATAACCTCCTCCGCGGCGGGATAGGCCTTCACGATGAGCTTGTTGGTGGCGTCGGTAACCACGTCATCCTTGTCGCCGTGGAGCACCAGCATGGGGCCGGTGTAGTTTTTGATGGCGGCCAGGGGGTCCACCAGCATGTCCTCGAACCACTGGGCGGACAGGGACAGGTTCTGGCCATAGCGGGTGGTGTAGTCGAAGGAGCCCTTCTCCTTAGCGGCGGCGACGGCGGCGTCGATGCTGCTGCCGGCGGGCAGGATGCCGGCAATGGACTCCTCGCCGGGGTTGGCGGCGGCGGAGAGCAGGACCACGGCCTTGTAGGGGTTCTCCTTCTCGCTGACGATCTCCAGGGCCAGGCGGCCGCCCATGGAATAGCCCATGATGCCCAGCTTGTCGGCGTCGATGGGGTAATTGGCCAGCAGGTAGGCCAGGGAGGCGTTGGAGTCGGACTTCATGTTGGTCAGGGTGTTCTTGGTAAAGGGCTCGGTGGAGTCACCGCAGCCGGGGAAGTCCATGCGGACGGAGGCGATGCCAGCCTCCGCCAGGGCGGCGGCCACGCCGCCGAAGCCCACGTTCTCATCCTTGCTGCCGCCGTGGCCGTGATTCATGACCACTGCGGGGAAGGGGCCTTCGCCCTTGGGCAGGGTGATGACGGCGGGCACCTGACGGCCGTCGTTCTCAATGGAGACGGTGATGGCGGTGTAGGTGTCGGTCTCCACGGTATTGGACGGCTCCAGCTTGGAGTAATTCATCAGGAT
>NZ_DCJO01000003.1:0-8872 GCF_002320075.1 Intestinimonas sp. UBA1698
TGACAATCGAGGATGTGGATCTGTCTCTGAGCGGATAGGTCTCTGTGGGCAAAAAGGGAGCGCCCGGACTTCCCCAAATCCGGGCGCTCCTTGATGGGAGAATGGGCACATGAAAGGAATTAGGCGGCTTTGTCGTGCTGGCCCGTCGGCGCATGGAAGGGAATCAACTGACCGATCTCCTTGTCGTTGGGCGTGGCGATGGAGGTCACGGCCAGCGCCAGGGCTAGACCAAAGGTGACATAGACTGCGGCACTCCACAGCAGACTGACAAAACAAAACACAACGGTGAGAACCAGCAGGACGTTGGATGTGCGTTTCATAAGAAGCTCCTTTCCAGAAAAGCGGTTATGATTAGATGTTTAACATATTACTTATCTGTCTAACATCAAGATACACAAAGACGGCCGATTTGTCAAGAGGGTTTGCGCATTTCTCTGTTTTCCATAAAACCGCCCTGTCCTTTTTGACAGGGTAAACAGGAGTTGTGGGAATTCTTGCTTTTTCTCCCTGTTTTGCGTATAATTGAAAAACAACTGTGGATACGAACTTTTCGGGGAGGCAATGGAGAGATGGCGGCGAGAAACAAGGGAAGTCTTTCTCAGCAGGTGGCAAAACAGCTTCTCAGCGACTTCCAGGAGGGCGTGCGCTACCGGCCCGGCGACAAGCTCCCCAACGAGAACGATTTGGCCGGCGAGTACGGCGTGAGCCGGGGCACCCTGCGGGAGGCTATCCGCATCCTCTCGTCCCACGGGGTGCTGGTGGTGCGGCGGGGCATGGGGACCTTTGTGGCCGAGCAGCTCCCGGAAAAGGCGGATTTCGGTCTGATGGAGCTGCTCACCCAAAAGACGGTTTTGAAGGAGCTCTTCGAACTGCGGCTGATGGTGGAGCCCCGGTGCGTGGCCCTGGCCTGCCGCCGGGCCACCAGCGAGGAGTTGCGCAACATCCTCCGGCTGGGGGAGGCCTTTGAAAAGACCGTTCTGGAGAGGGGCGACAGCATCGCCGCCGACCAGGCCTTTCACTCCGGCATCGTCCAGGCCATGCATAACGACTTCATGGCCCAGTTTATCCCCGGCATCCAGCGCTCCATCAGCCAGTCCGCCGCCCTTCAGGACGGGGTCAACTGGTTCAGCGGCGAGACGGTGGAGGACCACCGGCTGATCCTCTCCTTTCTCCGCATCCGGGACCAGGAGGGCGCGGAGGCCGCCATGCGGCTGCATCTGGTCCACATCATCAACCGCCTGAACCTCCCCGACGACGGAGAGCCCGTACTCTAGGGCCCAGAAGGGCGAAATCCCTTGACGGCGGGCGGTTTCGGTGATACAATACACTCCACGATACAGCGACAGGCAGTGACCGGGAGGAGTACGCGAGGGCCCGGGCCAGAGAGAAGCCGGACGGTGCGAGGCTTCCGAAGGTCCCCGCGGAAGGCGTCCGGGAGCTCCGGCCAGGAAATGGGCCGGCGGTACCCGCCGTTACAGGGGCCGAGCGCGGGGCGGTCTGCCGCTCCGAATTCAGGTGGCACCACGGACAGACTGTTCGCCCTGAGCCTTTGGCTCAGGGCGTTTTTTATCGGTCTGCCGCCTCATTGTGTTCTTCAGTTCTATTTTATTTCATAAGGAGTGCTTCCCATGAAAAACACCGAAAAAACCATGGAAAAGCTGGTGGCGCTGTGCAAGGGCCGCGGCTTTGTCTACCCCGGCAGCGAGATCTACGGCGGCCTGGCCAACTCCTGGGACTACGGCCCCCTGGGCGTGGAGCTCAAAAACAACGTCAAGCGGGCCTGGTGGAAAAAGTTCGTTCAGGAGTCCCCTTACAACGTGGGCCTGGACGCCGCCATCCTCATGAACCCCGAGGTGTGGGTGGCCTCCGGCCACGTGTCCACCTTCAACGACCCCCTCATCGACTGCAAGGCCTGCAAAATGCGCCACCGGGCCGACAAGCTCATCGAAAACTGGTGCGCCGAGCAAAACCGCACCGACGTGAACGTGGAGGCCATGACCCAGGACGAGCTGGTGGCCTTTATCCGGGACAACGGCGTCACCTGCCCCGGCTGCGGCAAGTCCGATTTCACCGACATCCGCAAGTTCAACCTGATGTTCAAGACCCACCAGGGCGTCACTGAGGACTCCTCCACCGAGGTCTACCTCCGGCCCGAGACCGCCCAGGGCATTTTTGTCAACTTCCCCGCCATCCAGCGCACCACCCGCAAAAAGCTGCCCTTCGGCGTGTGCCAGGTGGGCAAGTCCTTCCGAAACGAGATCACCCCGGGCAACTTTATCTTCCGCATCCGGGAGTTCGAGCAGATGGAGCTGGAGTTCTTCTGCCAGCCCGGCACCGACCTGGAATGGTTCCGGTTCTGGCGGGAATACTGCCACCAGTGGCTGCTGAGCCTGCACATCCAGGACGAGAACCTGCGCCTGCGGGATCACGAGCCCGAGGAGCTGGCCTTCTACTCCAAGGCAACCACCGACTTCGAGTTCCTGTTCCCCTTCGGCTGGGGCGAGCTGTGGGGCGTGGCCGACCGCACCGACTACGACCTCAAGCAGCACCAGGAGCACTCCGGCAAGGATCTGACCTACTTCGACCAGGAGAAGAACGAGCACTATATCCCCTACGTTATCGAGCCCTCCCTGGGCGCCGACCGGGTCACCCTGGCCTTCCTGGTGGAGGCCTATGACGAGGAGGTGGTGGACGCTGAGAAGAACGACGTGCGCACCGTCATGCGCTTCCACCCCGCCCTGGCCCCCTTCAAGTGCGCCGTCCTCCCCCTGAGCAAGAAGCTGGGGGACAAGGCTCTGGAGATCCGGGACCTGCTGGCCAGAGACTTCATGGTGGACTACGACGACGCCGGCTCCATCGGCAAGCGCTACCGCCGCCAGGACGAGATCGGCACCCCCCTGTGCGTCACCGTGGACTTCCAGACCGTGGGCGACGACAAGACCCCCGCCGACGGCTGCGTCACCGTCCGGGACCGGGACACGATGGAACAGGTCCGCATGCCCATCGGCGAGCTGAAGGCATATATCGCCCAAAAGATCGCATTTTAAGCCCGTACTTCCTGCGGGCGGCCGAAGGGCCGCCCGCTCTTTCCCTATTCTGGAGAGTGCTATGAAACACGTTTTTCTTTTTCAAACCCATACCGACCCCGGCTGGTCCCCGGGCAGGCGGGCCGGCTTCTGGCTGTGGAACCTGTTCTGGGTGGCGGCCGCCAGCCTCTGCGTGGGGACGCTGAGCCTGTACTTTGCCGCGGTGTTCAAGCAGGCCGAGCTGTTTGGAAGCTACTTCAAAAACCCACTCATTGCCCTGCTGAACCTGGCCCCCGTGCTGCTGCTGGCCCTGGGGCTCTACTTCCTCACCGGGCGGCCCGGCCTGGCCTACGGCCTCACCGCCGGGCTCACCGCCGGCTTTACCATGGGCAACTGGTTTAAGCTCCAGTTTCGCAACGACCCCCTGCTCTTCGAGGACCTGCTCCTGCTCAAGGAGGCGGGCAACATGGCGGGGAAATACCAGCTCTTCCTCTCCCGCACCATGGCCCTGGCCCTGGCCCTGCTGCTGCTGGGCGGCGTGTTTTTCCACTTCTGCGTCCGGGGCAGGCTGAAGGGACAGACCCGCTATCGTTTTCTGGGCATCTCCGCCGTCATTCTGGCGGCCCTGCCCCTCCAGGAGGCCATCCTCAGCGACAGCGTCTACCGGGACCGCACCGCCAACAACGACCTCATCAACCGCTGGTCGGCTACCCAGGTCTACGTCTCCAAGGGCTTCGTCTACCCCTTTCTCTACAGCGTCAAGTCGGCCTCCGACGCGCCGCCGGAGGGCTATGATGCCAAGCGGGCCGAGGCTATGCTGAACGCCTACCAGGACGCCGACATCCCGGAGGACCAAAAGGTGTCCCTCATCACCATCATGCTGGAGGCCTACAGCGACCTGTCCGGCTTTGACATCCCCGGCCTCAGCGACCGGGTCTACGCCGACTACCACGCCCTGGAGGCCGAGAGCTACACCGGAAATCTCATCACCAACATCTTTGCCGGCGGCACGGTGGACACCGAGCGGTGTTACCTCACCGGCTTCTCTCGGCTGGGTTCCTTCCGCTCCCCCACCAACTCCTACCCCTGGTACTTCCGCTCCCAGGGCTACTCCGTGCTGGGAGCCCACCCCTGCTTCTCCTGGTTCTACAACCGGGAAAACATCAACCGCAACCTGGGCTATGAGGACTACTGGTTCGTGGAGAACCACTTCGCACCCCTCACCGGCGGGGACGTGGGCTACGATAAGGTGCTATTCCCCGAACTCATCGGCATGTGGGAGGAGAACCGGAGCACCGGCAAGCCCCTGTTCGCCTATAACCTGACCTACCAGGGCCACGGCCCCTACGACGCCGACGTGACCTGGTGGGGGGACGATTACGTCACCGGCGGGGACTACACCGACGCCGAGCGGAACATCCTCAACAACTATTTCGGCTCCATCTACGACACCAACCAGCACCTGACGGAGTTTTTCGACTACTACCGCCAGGCCGAGGAGCCGGTGGTCATCGTCCTGTTCGGGGACCACAAGCCCTGGCTGGGGGACGGCAACTCGGTGTACGAGACCCTGGGCATCAACCTGGACTTCTCCACCGAGGAGGGGTTCTACCACTATTACGCCACCCGCTACCTCATCTGGGCCAACGACGCGGCCAAGGATGTCCTGGGAAATAACTTCACGGGAGAGGGCCCGGACCTGGGCCCCTACTTCCTGATGAACCAGGTGTTCCGGCTGTGCGGCTGGGAGGGGCCCGCCTTTGTGCAGGCCACCCAGCAGGTGATGGACCGGGTGCCCGTCCACAACACCCCCACCGGCCTGTATGTGGAGCAGGGCGTCCTCACCGGCAGCCTCACCCCCGAGGGACAGGCCCTGGTGGACGACTACAACACCATGCAGTATTATTGGCGCAAGCATTTTGCCTACGAGAAGTAAGCAGTCAAACGGCTTTTTTGACACGCTGAGGCGCGGCCCCGGGGCCGCGCCTCTTTTTTGCATAAATTTTACCGCCCAGGATGTGGAATTCACAGATTCTTGATGATTCGCCATATGGTTCTGATATAATGATTCTTCACACGAAAGGGTGGACGATTACAATGGAACAGGCACAAACGGAACTCTCCTGGCGGGAACGGGGCCGGTTATGGCTGCGGTTGGGCATCCGATTTCTGCTCATCGCGGCAGTGGTGCTGGGCCTGCGGTATCTAGCGCCCCCCCTGCTCTCTCTCTTCATGCCCTTTGTCCTGGCCCTGCTGCTGGCCTGGCTGCTCAACCCCCTGGTGCGCACCCTTCAAAAGGCCCTGGGCCTGAGCCGGGGCATCCTCTCCCTGCTGCTCATTCTGCTGGTCTTCGGCGGCGTGGGGGGCGTTTTGGCCGCCTTCGGCTACAGCGTATTTGCCGAGATCCGCTCTCTGGTGACCAACTGGCAGGATATCTGGGCGGGGGTCCAGGCCGCCATCGAGGCCACCGGCGGCTTCCTCGACTCCCTGCTGGCCCACCTGCCCCAGGAGGTGGAGCAGACCGTCAACAGCGCCCTGGACAGCCTGACCCAATGGCTTCAGACCGCCCTGCCCAACTTCTTCACCAACGCTGCCGAACGGGCCGGCAATTTCGCCATGAGCATCCCCTCCTTCGTCGTGGCGCTGGTGGTCTTTATCATGGGGACCTATTTCATCACCGCCGACTATCCCCATCTGCGCTTTCTGGTCACCGACCACCTCTCCCCCGCGTTCCGCCGCTTCCTGGGCCACGTCAAGCACGCGGCGGTAGGGGCTTTCGGCGGCTATGTCCGGGCCCAGATCATCCTCTCGCTGGGGGTGCTGCTCATCCTGCTGGCCGGATTCGTCCTCACGGGCCAGAGCTACGCCGTATTGCTGGCCCTGCTGCTGGCGGTGCTGGACTTCATCCCCATCATCGGGGCCGGCACCGTCATGGTGCCCTGGGCGGTGATCGACCTGTTCCTGGGCCAGTTCGGCCACGCCGTGGAGCTGATGGTCATCTGGGGCATCATCTGCGTGTTCCGCCGGGTGGCCGAGCCCAAGGCCGTGGGCAGCCAGACCGGATTGTCCCCCATCCTGTCTCTGGTGAGCATCTATGTGGGCATGCAGGTGGCCGGGGTGCTGGGCATGATTTTGGGTCCGGTGCTGTGCATGGTGGTCATCAATGTGTGCAAAACCGGGCTGTTCGACGGGCTGACGGATGACCTGCGCCTGGCGGTGGACGATACCGCCCGCTTCCTGCGCAACCGGCCCGTCCCCAGACGGCCGGAGCGGTAGCCCGGTTCAAAAAAGATTCTTATTTCGTTCAAAAAACATCGGAGGTTTCTTCACGCAATGGACATATTTTTTGAGTATCCTTTACCACGATCAGAGAAATGCTAAAGCACAGGAAGGAGCGAGCGTTATGTACTATCGCAATGATTATAACAGCCCCCACGAGCCGTGGGAGCAGCCCATCGAAACGACCGGCCATGTGGTGGAGGAGCCCGGGCACAAGGAGCCCAAAAAGAAAAAGTCCTTCGGCGGCAAGATCGTGGCCCTGTGCCTGGTCTGCGCCCTGGTGGGCGGCGTGGCCGGAGGGGCCGGCGTGGCCGCCTTCTCCGGAAACAACAGCGGAGGCTCCACCACCCTGGTGGAGGGAGAGCGGACCCCCACTGTGGTCAATGTATCCAACGTCGCCACCAAGGACCCCCTGACCGCCTCCCAGATCTATCAGGCCTATGTGGGCTCCACCGTGGGCATCACCACCGAAATTGTCACCACCAACTACTTCGGCCAGCCCGTGTCCCAGGCGGCGGCCGGCTCCGGCTTCGTCATCTCCGACAACGGCTACATCCTCACCAACTACCACGTCATCAAAGGCGCATCCTCCATCAAGGTGGCCTTTATGGACGGCACCAACTATGACGCCACGCTGGTGGGTGGCGAATCGGAAAACGACATCGCCGTGCTCAAGATCAACGCCTCCGGCCTCTCCCCCGTGGTGCTGGGCAACTCCGACAACGTCCAGGTGGGCGAGCAGGTGGTGGCCATCGGCAACCCCCTGGGCGAGCTGACCTACTCCATGACCCAGGGCATTATCTCCGCCAAGGACCGCTCCATCACCATGTCCGACGGCACCGTGATGAATATGCTCCAGACCGATACCGCCATCAACAACGGCAACTCCGGCGGGCCCCTGTTTGACATGTACGGTCAGGTCATCGGCATCACCAGCGCCAAGCTGTCCAACAGCGCTACCGCCGGCTCGGAGGCCACCATCGAGGGCCTGGGCTTCGCCATCCCCATCAATGACATCAAGGGCATGGTGGAGGACATCATCGCCAACGGCTACGTCACCGGAAAGCCCTACATGGGCATCACCGTCACCACCGTGCCCGAGTCCGTGGCCTCCCAGTACGGTCTGAGTCAGGGAGCCCTGGTCAAGAGCGTGGATTCCTCCTCCTGCGCCGCCAAGGCTGGGCTGAAGGAGAACGACATCATCACCGCCATCGACGGCCAGACCGTCCTATCCTCCGCCGAGCTGGTGGAGGCCAAGAAGGATTACAAGGCGGGCGACACCATCACCCTGACGGTGGACCGCAGCGGCGAGAAGCTCACCCTCACCCTCACCTTTGACGAGGATACCCCCGAGCGGCAGGCCGCCCAGCAAAAGCAGTTGGAGCAGCAGGAACAGCAACAGAAACAACAGCAGCAGAACAATTCCGGCAGCTACTACTGGCCCTTCGGCGGCTTCTCCCCCTGGTTCTATTAAGGACGTAACATCCAAATCCCCCCGGCGGCAGGTGCCGCCGGGGGGATTTTTCAGGCTTCGGGAGCCATTTCCTGCTCCTCGTCCGCCGCTTTTGGCCGGAAGGTCAACACCACCAGCAGCAGGCAGAGCAGAGCCAGCACCAGACCCGCCGCCACCTGCTCCGGCTCCGGGCGGTAAAACCGGGGGTACAGATCGGACAGGGTGGGCCTAGCCAGGATAAATTCCTTGCTGCGGGGCAGGTAGGCCCACTCCTCCCCCAGACCGGGCAGCAGATCAGCGCCCAGCAGCAGCAGGGCCGTAGGGGCCAGGCCCCGGCGGCGGCCCTTTTTCAGGGCGAGCAGCAGGCAGAGCAGAATCAGCATCCCAGCCAGGCCGCCGTAGAGCAGGCTCTGCCGGAGGTACGCCTCCAGAGGCAGGGCGTCCAGGCGGAAGAGCAGCCAGAAGGCCGTCAGCAGCAGCAGGGAGAGGGCGGGCAGCAGCTCCCGGACAGCGGGTCGGCGGAGCCCCGGCCGGAGCAGCACCGGTCTCCGCCCAAAGCCGCAGCGCTCCACCAGCCAGAGGGTGAGGGCGGTGAGAGCCAGGGCCAGAAGCACGCCCAGCAGGAGGAGCAGGGGCAGGTGGTCTTTCCACCAAAACAGCAGCCGCACACGCCATTCCTGGACGTTGGCGATGGTCATGGCGGCGGGCAGGGCGGCCAGGCCCGTTCCCAGCCGAAGGACTACCGTCAGGTTGACCGACAGGTCCATGGCGGCGTTGCCGATGCGGAACCAGCGGTTCTGGTAGCAGTAGTACCGCTGAAGATAGACCCCGTAGGCCATGCACCCCAGGTAGGCCAGGTAGCACAGCAGGGTGGGCATAAACAGGTCCAGCAGGAAGAAGAGCACCCCGCCTCCCAGGGCAAACGCAAAGGACAGCAAGCTCTGTCCGTCCGCCCGGGTGAGGGTCCGGATGGGCTTTTCCCCGTCCAGCAGGTCATCCACCGTCACCCCCAGCGCCCGGGCCAGGGGGACCAGCAGCGGCACGTCGGGATAGCCGCCCCCCCGTTTCCCTTAATTAAAGATATTGTTGGGTAAAAAAGAAAGGTCAGTCGATT
>NZ_DCJO01000001.1:0-93909 GCF_002320075.1 Intestinimonas sp. UBA1698
ATCATCTGTTGATCTTCGGTAAATAGCATAGGGAAACCCTTCCTTTCACATAAGGCGGATGGGGCGCGGAGCACAGGTTAAGTTATTGTACCATGGAACCCCGCGCTGCACAACAGGGGGAATTTACAGCTTTTCGATGGTGATGACCTTGTCGGCCAGGAATCTTTCGATGTCGGCGTCGGAATAGCCGTACTCCCGGAGGATCTCGGCGGAGTGCTCGCCGACCATGGGGGCCTGACGGTCCATGGTGGGGGCGATGTCCTCGATGCAGGTGGGCTCGGTCAGGGCGAAGCGAATGGGCGTGGCGGGCTGCTTGGTGACAGTGCCGTCCTTGTTCGCCATGGGGACGATGTACATGTTCTCCAGGGCCTGGGGATCGTCCAGGACTTCCTTAATGTGCTGGACCCGGTCATAGGCGATATCGGCCCGGGCAAACATGCCGGAGATGTCATCCATGGTGTGCTGGGCGAAGGCCTTGCTCAGGATGGCGACCAGCTCCGCGGTGTGAGCCTTGCTGCCCACGGCGGTGGAGTAGTCGGGATTGCCAATGAGCTCGTTCAGGCCCAGCTCCTTGAAGAGGGCGTCGTTGTAGCGGTCGGGCTCCAGGATGCTCATGTAGAACCACTTGCCGTCGGAGCTCTTGAAGGTGTCCATGACGGGAGACCCGGGATTCAGGCGGGTTTTGGGGTACTCGTCGCCATACTGGGTGGAGACCATGCCGGCGCTTTCGCTCCAGATGGCCTGGGCGAACAGGGAGACCATGACCTTGCAGCCCTTGCCGGTCTTGGCCTTCTGATAGAGGGCCGCGCAGATGCCGCCGGACAGGGAGCAGGAGGTGGTGGCGTCGCCGAAGCCGATGAGGGGGTTGACGGGGGAGGTGTCCTTCTCGGTGATGTCGATCATGGCGCCGGAGCGGGCCCAGAAGGCCACGGTGTCAAAGCCGGCGTTGTCCTTGGCGGGGCCGAAGTCGCCGAAGCCGTTGATCTGGGCCCAGATGAGGTGGGGGAACTTCTTGCTCAGAGAATCGTAGTCCAGGCCCAGGCGCTTCAGGGCGCCGGTACGGTAGCTGGACACAAACACGTCGGCGGTTTCCAGCATCTTGTCCAGAATGGCCTTGCCGTCCTCGCTCTTCAGATTGAGGGACAGGCCCCGCTTGTTGGCGTTGTAGGCGGTGTAGAAGGGGTTGCAGTCCTTGTTGGTGGGGCAGGACATGGTGGCGCCGGTGCCGCGTCCGGGGTCGCCGAAGCTGGGCTCCACCTTGATGACGTCGGCACCCCAGTCGGCCAGGATGCGGGCCGCGCCGGGGCCGGCGACGAAGTAGGTCAGGTCAATGACTTTTACGCCTTCCAAAGGCTTAAACATAACAGAAAACTCCTTTCAATCGTTCCCCCCGCAGGGTCCGGAGAGAGGCGGCGCGGCGGATGGAGGGAACGCCGCGCCGGCCTCCGGACAGGATGGGAGAGAAGCATCGTATGGTAAGGGAGAAAGCAGAGGAATGGACCGCCCGGTCAGGGCAGGTTGGGGAAGATGGTAAAGAGCAGTACGCCCACCAGCGAGCCCAGGAAGGGGATGACCACGGTCAGAGCGAAGGTCAGGCCGTAGGAGTCCTTGTGGGTCTCGTTGCACAGACCGTTGGTGACGGTGACGATGTAGCCGTTATGGGGCAGGGAGTCCAGCGCGGAGGAGGACAGGGCCATGACGCGGTGGACGATGGAGGGGGCGATACCCAACTGAGTGTAAACCGGCCCCAGGATGGGCACTGCGATGCCCAGACCGCCGGAGGCAGAGCCGCAGATGCCGGCGATGACGGTGGTGCCGATGACCAGGCCCAGCAGCTTGGGGCCGGGGATGTTCACCATGGCGTCGGTGATGGTGGAGAACACAGGGCTGTTGGAGGCTACGCCGCCGAAGCCGTTGACGGCGCAGGTGTTGGTGATGGAGATCAGAGCCATGGCGGCGCCGTCGGCAAAGTGCTTGGGCAACTGCTTGACGTCGATGTACTTGATCATCAGGACGACGGCGGACACAGCACCGGCCAGCACGCCAACCTCAACGGGGGCGATGACCACGCCGCCTACCTTGATGTTGACCAGGCAGATGGTGATGATCAGGGGCAGCAGGGCCACGATGGGGTTGGGCAGGCTCTCGTTGGCGTCGTCGCCGAAGTCGTCGCTGGCCTTGGCCACAAAGTGCTCGCCGTTGTTCTTGGCCTTTTTCAGCCAGAAGTGCAGGTAGATGATGCCGACCACCAGCATGAAGCCGCAGGCCAGGAAGCCGTTGACCGCACCGGCCATATAGGTGGTGCCCAGGTTGGTGGAGGGCACGGCGTTGTGGATCTGCACGGCGCCGGGGGCGATCATGGCGAAGGTGGAGCAGCCGAAGCACAGCGCGCCGGGGATGCCGCGGCGGGGCAGGTCGGCGGCCCGGAAGACCTGCAGGGCGATGGGGAACACGCAGAAGGAGCATACGAAGGCGGACACGCCGCCGTAGCACAGCACGCCGCAGGCCAGAGGCACGGAAATAAAGGCCCACTCCGTGCCCATGATTTTGATGATGGCCTTGGCGATGGCCTTGGCGCCGCCGGTGATATCCATGGCTTTGGCCATCAGGGTGCCGGTCAGGAAGACCAGGTAGTAGTTCTTAAAGAAGTTGGTAAAGCCGGTCATGAAGTGGACCTTGTACGCCTCGTACACATTCATCTGGCTGGTCAGCGCCACCACCAGGGTGCAGACAAACACGGTCAGATAGATGTTGAAGCCCTTCATGATCATATACATCAGTAAACAGAAAGCCGCAATGATGCCGATGATACCAAGAACGGTCATAGAAGCTCCTCCTTAATCAATTCAATTCTCTTTCTTTCTCTTGCGGGGGAGAATCACTTGTTTTGAAACACGGCGGGACGCTTGGCCAGGAACGCGGCGGTGCCTTCCTTGGCGTCCTCGGAGGCAAAGGCCAGGGCGGCGACGTCCTTCTCCAGCTCCAGACCGTTCATCAGATCCATATTAACGCCCTTGTTGATGGCCACCTTGGCATAGCGCACGGCCATGGGGGCCTTGCTGATGATGCCGCCCATCATGGCCTTGGCCTCGTCCAGCAGGGCCTCGGGCGCCACGACCTTGTTGACCAGGCCGATGGCCTTGGCCTCGTCGGCCTTGATCTGGCGGGCGGTGAAGATCATCTCCTTGGCGATGCCAGTGCCCACCAGGCGGCTGAGACGCTGGGTGCCGCCGAAGCAGGGGACCAGACCCAGGTTGACCTCGGGCTGGCCGAACACAGCCTTCTCGGAGGCGATACGGATATCGCAGCTCATGCTCAGCTCGCAGCCGCCGCCCAGCGCATAGCCGTTGACCGCCGCGATCACGGGCTTTTCCAGCCCCTCGATCTTATTGAACAGGGTCTGGGCGCGGTTGGCGTAGTTGCGGCCTTCTTCGGCGCCGTAGCCGTTCATCTGGCTGATGTCGGCGCCGGCCACAAAGCCCTTGCCCTCGCCGGTGATGATGACGCCCAGCACCTCCGCCTCGGTCTCGATGCAGCTAAAGATCCGGTCCAGCTCGCCTAGAGTCTGGTCGTTGAGCGCGTTGAGCGCTTTGGGACGGTTCATGGTGATCACGACGATGGCCCCGTCCTGCTCCACCTTTGTATTTTCCAGGCTTTCCGCCAGCTTCTTGATTGCTTCGCTCATGGTTGACAGCCTCCTTGCAAAAATTCCAATCCAAACCAATTTGCCAGATCCGCAGCTCCCCGCGCCGGCCGGCCGCGTGAGCGTTGTCTCTTGTCCCAAAAATTCTAGCAAAGTCTGTGCCAATTGGTGCGACCAGATCCGGAATCCCTTGGACGCCTAGCGCAAAAAAACGCTGGACTTTTTGTAGGGGGGCCTCAAAAAAGTAGAAGCGGTTGGGCAAAATCGTCTCCGCATGGCACCGAATGTATCCAAATAGAGACACGATAAACGGCCAGAGAGAAGGCAAAATTGCAAAAAATAAAAATCTCAAGAAACATTATTTTACTTTTAAGTAAAAATAAAACATTCTTTATTCGCGTTTTACGCGGATGATTTTCTGTAGCCGGGCCTTTAAAACGGGCAGTCTCCGTTTGGAGACTGCCCGCCAACCGCGCCGGAGGGTCCGGGGCCTCGCTTGTCCAGGTTTTTGACGATTCCGACAACTGCCGGTTGCTTTTTTGCCGGGAGAACGTTATAATTTTAAAAGAAGTATGGTTATGTTACCCTGCGCGCGACAACTGCATGGAGGTGCGATATGAAATCCAAACGACTGCTCACTTGCCTGCTGGCCTTCGCCCTGACGCTGACCATGACGGCGCTTCCGGCTTCGGCGGCCACCTTCCCGGACATTGCCAGCCACTGGGCCAAGAGCTACATCGAGGAAATGACCGACGCGGGCATGTTCAAGGGCTATGAGGACGGCACCTTCAAGCCGGAAAACAAGCTGACTACGGCGGAGGCCCTGGCCCTCTGCGCCCGGGCCGTACCCGTCAAACAGGGGATCGCCGACCGGATTGCCTCCGACCGCAAGAAGGATGTAGACGGCCTGCTGAACGGGGCCCAGTCCTGGTTCTACCGGGAGTTCGCCATCTGCCTGGAGACCGGCATCCTCTCCTACCCCGAGCTCAAGGGTCTGGTGCAGAATGGGAGTCTCTCCAAGCCCATCGAGAAGGAGGACCTGTCGGTCTACCTGGTGCGGGCCATGCAGCTCGGTCCCATGGCCGAGGGACTGGACTCCTATTCCATGACCTTCCGCGACACCGCCTCCATCCGCGAGTCGGCCAAGCCCTATGTTTATCTGCTCAACGTCTACGGCATCGTCCAGGGCGACACCAACAACGCCTATGGCCCCAAAGGCGAGGTCACCCGGGCCATCATGGCCACCATGCTCTCCCGCGCCCTGACGTTCATGGAGGAGCGGGGCACCATCACCGACCTGAGCGAGTACGACGACTATGACTTTATCCAGGGCACCATTGCCGCCGTCACCAAGGGGGACAGCGGCGTGGTGGTCCTGACCCTCACCGGCGATCTGACCGGCGCCACCAGCAGCATCTCCCTGCCCGCCGACGCCGTCATCTATGAGAACAATATGGAGACCACCAGCAGCAGCCTCAAGGCGGGCAAGCACGTCCGCATTGCCCTGACCAGCAAGGGCGTGGCGGAGGACGTCTACCTCAGCGCCGCCCTGAAGGAGTTCACCGGCTCGGTCAACGGCATCGAGGACAACAGTATTGCCCTGACGGTAGGCGGTGCCGGTCGGGTGGTCACCATGAACCGCTTCACCCAGGTGCAGGTGGGCTCCAAGACCATCGGGGACCGCTCGGTGGTGGACCCCGACGCGGGCTACGCCACCGCCGTCTGCATGACCGACGACCAGGGCCGTCTGGTGGCTGTCCGCCTCACCGGCGGCACCCGGGAGGAGACGGGCATTCTCTCCAGCGTGGAGAAGTCCGGCAGCGGCTGTACCCTGCGGGTCAGCGGGTTTGACGGCGTCACCCACCAGTATGCCGTGCCCGGCGGCTCCGCCGTCACCGTCAACGGCCTGGAGGGGACCCTGTCCTCCGGTTACGAGGGGTGCTACGTCTCTCTGCGGGTATCCAACGAGGATGGCTCCGCCCTGTCCGTCTCGGTGGATTCCGTCACGAAATATGTGCAGGGCGGTATCAAGGCCTTTACCTGGGCCAGCAGCACCAACACCGTTACCCTCACCGACCCGGCCACCGGTAAATCCACCAGCTATGACGTGGCCGATAGCTGCGTATTCACCTATAACGGCTCGGCCATCAAGCTCAAGGAGCTGGAGAAGGAGTGGTTCGCCACCGCCCGCTTCTCTGGAGAGAAGCTGGTGCGGCTGGACTGCTACCCCGGCTCGGCGGTGACCGAGGGCGTTCTTACCAACCGGGTGTTCACCTCCAGCGGCTCCACCGTCACCCTGGAGGTCACCGAGAGTGACGACACCGTAGTGAGCTTTGCCATCGACCTGTCCGATCCCCCCGCCATCTACCGCAACGAGGAGAAGAGCGCCATTGACAAGCTGCGGCTGGGTGACGAGGTGGAGGTCACCGTCCGTTACCACGTGGTTACCCGCATCGAGGCCACCCCCCAGAGCGCCAATATGACCGGTACCATCAACCGCATCATTCAGGAGGTGGGCGGCAGCACTCTGGAGGTGACCCTCTCCGATGGGGAGGAAGCGTCCTATACGGTTACCTCGGCCACCTCCATTACCCAGAGCGGCAAGACCATCGCACTGTCCGCCCTGAAGCCGGGCTACAAGATCGGCCTGGTGGTCAACGGCGACCAGGTCGCCGCCATCGAGGTCCAGCAGGCCGTCACCTCCGGCAGCCAGCTCAACGGCACCGTGGTCTATGTCAGCACGGAGCGTGGCAATCAGTACATCTATCTGCGCAGCCTGGACAGCGCCGGCAACGAGGAGCTCATCACCGTCCATGTGGACGACGACACCAAGTTCCTGGAGTGGGACGGCGGAACCCTGACCCTGCGGAAGCTGGAGGTGGGGGATTACCTTCAGGTGAACGGAGCCTACGATGGCGCGGAGTTTAACGCCGCCCTGATCCTGCGCCAGTAAGCGGCGCATACCCTGAAGAGCGCTGTGACTCCATGGGGAGAAAAACGTGCTCTTTGCCCCGAAAACGAGAGGGAGTCCCCCGGCTACAAGACCGGGGGACTCCCTTTTCGGTATTTGAAGGCGTATACGTCAATGGAAGCAGCCAGCGGATCAGGGCTGCTTGCCAATATAGGCTAAGATGCCGCCGTCCACATACAGGATGTGGCCGTTGACAAAATTGGAGGCATCAGAGGCAAGAAAGACGGCGGGACCAGCCAGATCTTCCGGCCTGCCCCACCGCCCCGCCGGGGTTTTGGAGCAGATAAACTGGTCGAAGGGGTGACGGCTGCCGTCTGGCTGTGGCTCACGCAGGGGGGCTGTTTGGGAAGTGGCAATATAGCCGGGGCCGATACCGTTGCACTGGATGTTGGCTCCACCAAACTCGGCGCAGATGTTTCGGGTGAGCATTTTTAGCCCGCCCTTGGCGGCGGCGTAGGCAGAGACCGTCTCCCGGCCAAGCTCGCTCATCATGGAGCAGATGTTGATGATTTTGCCATGTCCCTTTGCGATCATGCCCGGGATACAGGCTTTGGCCACAATAAACGGAGCGGTCAGATCGACGTCTACTACGCGGCGAAAATCCTGGGCGGACATATCCAACAGGGGAGTACGCTGGATCATCCCCGCATTGTTGACCAGAATGTCCACCGGCCCCAAGTCGGCAGAGATCCGGGCTACCATGTTCTGGACGGCGGTCTCGTCAGTGACGTCGCAAAGATAGCCCCGCGCATGGATTCCCCGCGCGGCGTACTCGGCCTCAGCGGCCTTCAGCCGGTCCGGACTGTGGCCGTTAAAGGCAATTTCGGCGCCCGCGCCGGCCAGAGCGACGGCCATGGAAAAGCCGATCCCATGGCTGGCCCCGGTGACCAGAGCAACTTTTCCCTTTAGGGAAAATTGACCCAACATATCCATGACCGTCACCTCAGCGCGGTGACAGGAATCACATCCATGTCGTCAAAGGCCTGATTTTCACCGCCCATCGCCCAGATAAAGGAATAGCTTCCGGTGCCGGCTCCGGCATGAATGGACCAGGAGGGGGAGATCACGGCCTGCTCGTTCTGCAGGACGATGTGGCGGGTCTCCTGCCCCTCGCCCATCATATGGAAAACCACATTGCCCGCAGGGATCTCGAAGTAGGTATATACCTCCATGCGCCGTTCGTGTGTGTGGGCAGGCATAGTGTTCCACACGCTGCCCGGCTCCAGTACGGTCATGCCCATGGATAGCTGGCAGGTCGGGAGTACGTCGGGGTGGATAAACTGGTGGATGACCCGCTTATTGGAGGTTTCCAAAGCGCCCAGGGGCTTTCTGGCGGCGTCGGAAAGCCGGATGAGCCGGGTCTCATAGGAGCAGTGGGCCGGGGCGGAGACCATGTAGAATTTGGCGGGGGCGGTGGGGCTGTCGCTGGAAAACAACACCTCACGACTCCCGCGGGTAATATACAGGCAGTCCTTATAGCCCATGGGATAGACTGTGCCGTCTACGGTTACCTGACCTGGCCCGCCGATATTGAACAGGCCGACCTCCCGGCGCTCCAGAAAGAAATGAGTTCCAAAATTGGCCCACACATCAATGCCCTGTTCGATGGGTATGCTTTTGGTTACCGGCATGCAGCCCAGGGTGACCATTCGGTCGACATGGGAGTAGAACGCCGTCACCTGGTCAGGCCGGTAAAGATCTTCGATAAGGAACTCCTTTCGGAGCTCCTCCGTGGTATAGCGCTTGAAGTCCCGCGGATTGGCGGAATAACGGATATCCATATAGATATTCTCCTTTTACAGATGGAGCTTGATCTGCTCGATCATGCGCGTATACTCCTCCTGGGAGAGAAACGTTCGGCCGGGATTCATCCCAAAGACGTCTCCCCACTCGTAGCCGCCCTGATACTTGGGGACCAAGTGAAAGTGAAGGTGCCTTCCGGTATCTCCGTAAGCGCCGTAGTTCACCTTATCCGGGTGAAAGACGGCGTGGATTGCCCTGGCTGCTCTGGCTACGTCCGTGAAGAAGGCGTTCCGCTCCGCGTCGGTCAGGTCCACCAACTCACTGATATGCTCCTTATAGGCCAGGATACAGCGGCCGGGGTGGCTCTGTTCCTGAAAGAGGATGAGCGTGCTGACGCTCAGCTCACAGATGGGAATGCCGAAGGCGGCCAGGGTCTCTCCGCCTGCGCAGTAGCCGCAATGAGGGTCTTTCATAAAACCTGCTTCCTTTCTTACAGCACCACGCCGTCCTTAAAGATGGCAATCTCGCGGGCCCCGTGGAGCTCGGTTTTCGTAGGACTGCCGCTGGCCGCCTCAAGCACCAGATCCAACAGGCGGTCTCCCACGGCATCCAGGGTCTCGCCTTCCGCCACCGTACCGGCGTTAAAGTCGATCCAGCTCCCTTTTTTCTGAAAAAGGGCGGTATTACTGGAGATTTTTACCGTTGGAGCCGGAGCCCCAAAGGGGGTGCCGCGGCCGGTGGTAAAGAGAATGAGGTGGGCGCCGGCAGCGGTGAGGGCGGTGGTGGACACCAGATCGTTGCCCGGTCCGCTGAGAAGGTTCAGGCCCCGCCGGGTCACGGCCTCGCCGTAACCCAGCACATCCACGATCCGGGCGCTTCCACCCTTTTGCACACAGCCGCAGGACTTGTCCTCCAGCGTGGTGATGCCCCCAGCCTTGTTGCCGGGGCTGGGATTTTCATAGACTACCTGGCCGTGGCGGATAAAGTAGCGCTTAAACGCCTCCACCATTTGGACGGCCTTGTCAAAAACGGCCTGATCCTTGCAGCGGTCGAAGAGAATGGATTCCGCGCCGAACATCTCAGGTACCTCGGTGAGGACAGTAGAGCCGCCCAAGGCGATGAGCCGGTCGGAAAACCGGCCCACTGCGGGGTTGGCGGTGATGCCGCTGAGACCGTCGGAGCCGCCGCATTTCAGACCAACCACCAGCTCGGAGGCAGAAATCGGCTCCCGGCGGAAGGTCCCGGCATAATCGGCCAGTTCCTTGAGCAGGGCGGCACCGGCGGCCAGCTCATCCTCCACGTCCTGACAGACCAGAAAACGGACGCGGTTTTTGTCATGGGGCCCCAGCTCGGCCTGAAATTGCTCCATCGTCAGATTTTCGCACCCCAGCCCCAGCACCAGCACGCCCCCCGCATTGGGGTGGCGGGCCAGGGCGGCCAGCAGCTTCCGGGTCTGGGCATGGTCCTCCCCCATCTGGCTGCACCCGAAGGGGTGCGGAAAGGCATAAAGACCTTCCACCGTGCCGCCTGTCAGATGCTGGTTTTCCCGTACCAGGGCCTGGGCGATGGCGTTGACGCAGCCCACAGTGGGGAGGACCCACAGCTCATTGCGGATGGCGGCCCTGCCGTCGGGGCGGCGGTAGCCCTGGAAAGTCCGGGGAGGGACGGGGGGCAGGGCGCCGACCCGGGGATGGTAGGCGTACACGCCGTCCTCGCTGAGGCCGGTGCGCACGTTGTGGACGTGGACCCAGTCCCCGGGGGCGATGTCCGCCTTGGCCAGACCGATGGTGCAGCCGTATTTGATGATCCGGGCCCCCGCGGGAACGGCTGCCAGGGCGAGCTTGTGGCCCCGCGGAATGGCCTGGCGGGCGGTGACGGTACTACCTCCGGCGGTGACGGTCTCCCCTGCGGGAATGTCCTCCAGGGCCACCGCCACGTTATCCAGAGGATGAATGCGGATCAGGTTCATGGTGCGCCTCCTTACAGACAGGCGGCATAGGCCGCCAGAGCGCCCTGTTCCCGGATCAGCTTCAGATCGGCCACGGCCGCAGCTTCAAAGCCAGGGACGGCGGTCAGATTCTGGCCCCACATCCGTTCATTGGTCATAACGGCGTGGATCAGATCCTCCGGGCGGTCGCCCCTGTGAGCCCAGTAGAACTCCAGGACCCAGCGGTCGTCGGAACAGGTATACTCGTCGCCCTTGGGCCGCCGGCACACCAGCCCGGCATCGGTGAGCCTCTGGACATCGTTGGAGTAAAAGGCCACATAGGCGGCAAAGCTCATAGCGAGGCAGGCGGGCAGCGCTCCCGTCTGCTCCACATATTCCAGCAGGCTGGGCAGGTTCCGGGCCCGCCACTTGGAGGTGGAGTTGAGAGAGATGCTCATGAGCTCGTGATCCACGAAGGGGTTGTTGAACCGGTCCTGGACAGCGGAGGCAAACGCCTCCAGATCCTGTCTATCCAGGGGAAGGGTGGGAATAACCTCCTCATGGAGCATCCGGTTCATGAAGCCCCGGACGGTGTCGTCCCCCATGCAGTCCCGCACGATGTCGAAGCCGGCCAGATAGGCCCCCAGCACGAAGCCGGTGTGGGCGCCGTTGAGAATGCGTACCTTGCGCTTTTTATAGGGGGTCACGTCGGGGACTACCGGGCAGTTGAGGCCCGCCCGCTTAAAGGGCAGCTTCTCCTCCAGCCATGCCGGACCTTCGATGTTCCACACGCCGAAGATTTCCCCCACGTCGATGAGATCATCCCGATAGCCGTTGGCGGCTTCCATGGCGGCGGCCTCTATCGGGTCCTTCACCCGACCGGGGACGATGCGGTCCACCAGGGTGGAGCAGAAGGTGCACTCCCCCATAACCCAGGTGCGGAATTCGGGTTCCAGGGCCCACTGGTCGATATACCGGTTCACGCATCGGAGTAATTCCCTGCCGTTGTTGTCGATCAGCTCGCAGGAGAGAATGACTAAGCCCGGCCTGCCGGCCTTCCAGCGGGCGTAGAGGACCTGAGTCAGCTTGGCGGGGAAGGAGGCGGGGGGCGCGTCATCCGGTTTGCAGGCGGGGTCGTAGACGATGCCCGCCTCGGTCGTATTGGAAACCACGTATTCCAGGTCGTCGGAGACGGCCAGGGCCATCATGGCGGCGTAGTCCTCCGCCTCATAGGGGTTAAGGCAGCGGCTGACGGAGGAGATGACCCGCTTCCGATCCACCTTTTTTCCATTATGGCGGCCCCTGAGATAGAGCGTGTAGAGCCCTTCCTGGCGGTTGATGGGGCTGGCCAGGCCCTGGGGGATGGGCTGGACCAGGACGCATTTGCCGTTCCAGCCCGCCTTTTCATTGGAGACGTCAAACCAGTAGTCCACGAAAGCCCGCAGGAAGTTGCCCTCGCCGAACTGGAGGACCTTTTCCGGGGCGTCTCTGAGCAGATATCCGCTATAGCCCTGTGCTTCCAGAGTCTTGTAAGAGAGTGTTTCCATTCGCATCATTCTCCTTTTTCGGGTAGAGCCTGGGCTGTGCGTACGCTGAACACGCTGAGGAGGATGGAAAACAGCAGCAGGGCCGCAAATACCACAATCAGGCCCATCCCCGCCCGGATGCCCGCCCACTCGGCTACAAAACCCACCATGGCCGGGGTGAGGATGCCGCCGGCGCTGCCGGTAAAGATCATGACACTGCAGCCCAGGTCGTTGCCCCGGATGCAGTCGCTGCCAAAGGCAAACGCAGTGGGGTAAATAGTGGCCATGAAGAAGCCGACGCCCACCAGTCCCAGGATGATCGGGGCTGGGGTCCGGCTGAAGAACATAACAAGAAAGAAGGAAAAAAGGCCCACCCCGTCCAGCAGCAGCAGCTTGCTCCGGGAGAGTTTTCCCGTAATGACGGCCCCCACCATTCGCCCGAGAAAGATGACCAGCCACAGAAGACTGTTCATCATCTGGGATTGGTTGGGGTCCAGAACGCCGATGTCCTGAAAGTAGGTGACGAGCCAGCCCACGATGGCGTATTCGGTGGAGATGTAGAAAAAAAGCATCGCGGCGCCTAGCCAGAACTGCTTGACTTTAAAAAAACGGAGATCCACCGACGTGATGCTCTTTTTGGCATACTCCGGCGGAAGGGGCATTTTGGCGTAGACGACAAGCTGACTGATGCACAGCAGACACAACAGGCCGGCCATGATCCGCCAGCCCAGACCCGGCCACCGCCCGGCGCAGAAGATAAGCAACAGAGGAGAGAGCAGGGCCCCCACGGCAAAGCAGCCGTGCAGCAGATTATAGCCGCGGGTGGCCTTATCTCCGGGCAGGGTGGAGATCATGGTGTTGGCGAAATTGGAGTTGCCGCCGCGGGCGATGCCGGTCATGAGGCAGGCCAGGACCAGCAGGACGGGGGTCCCCATGCCGCTGGCAAAAATCAGATAGCCGGCCGCCATCCATACCGCAGTGGTCAGAATGCTCCGCCTGCGGCCCAGGTAGACGGGCAGAAAGCCTGCGGCCAGCACAGCCAGCAGGTTCCCAATGGACTGGCAGGACAGCAGTACGCCGGACAGGTCGTAGCTGAAGCCATAAGTGTCCCGCAGGAAGGGGATGAAGGAGCCCAGGGGCTGAGAGGCCGCACCGCTGACAAAAAAGGTAAAGAGCACATTGCGAAGCAACCGGCCCTCCCGCTGAGTCTCCGATGTCTGAGTCACGAAACGGACCACTCCTTACAGATCAAAATACCGGGCGGCATTGGTATAGCATACGCCTTCCACGATTTTCTTCAGGGCCTTTTCATCGTTGGGGTACTCCCCATTCTCCACCCAGCGGCCGATGAGGTTGCACAGGATGCGGCGGAAGTAGTCGTGCCGGGCATAGGAGAGGAAGGAACGGGAATCGGTGAGCATTCCCACAAAATTGCCCAGCAGCCCCAGATTGGCCAGGGAAGCCATCTGTTCCTCCATACCGGACTTGGTATCATTGAACCACCAGGCGGAGCCATGCTGAATCTTACCGGGGATCTCATCGGACTGGAAGCATCCCAGCATGGAGTCCAATTGCTCATTGTCAGCGGGATTGAGGGAATAGAGAATGGTCTTGGGACACTGGCCGTCCATGTCCAGCGCGGACAGCAGGGAGGCGATATTGCCGCCACAGGTGTTCTGGGCAATCATGTCAAAGCCGGTGTCGGGCCCCAGAGCGGTAAACATCCGCCGGTTGGCATTGCGCAGACAGGAGTAGTGGAGCTGCATGACAATGCCCAACCGATGGTAGGCCCGGCCCAGGCAGAGGAGGATGACGGTCTGGTAGCCCTCGGCCTCCGCCAGGCTCAAGGGCTCTCCCGCCATGGCCTTCCGATAGGCCGCGTCGGCCTCGGCCATGGTGGCGGGACGGAAGGGAACATAGTCCAAGCCGTGGTCGCTGGCCCGGCAGCCCAGCGTTTTAAAGAACTCCAGCCGCTCCACCAAGGCGTCACAGACGTCCGCAACGCTGTCCAGGCTTTTTCTGCCTACGCTCTGGGCCAGCTTGGCCATGTAATCTGCAAAGCCCGGCTTGGTAATGTTGATGGCTTTGTCCGGGCGGTAGGAGGGACAGACCTGAAAGCGGATCGTGGGGTCGGCGGCGATCTTCTCATGCCACTCCAATGGGTCCACGGGGTCGTCCGTGGTGCCGATAAAGGCCACGTTGGACTGCTCAATCAGCCCCCGTACGGTGAGCCTGGGGTCGTTTTGCAGTTGATCAGAGGTGATGGCCCATACCTCGTCCACGGTTTCGGGCGACAGGTAGCCCTCATAGCCAAAAAACTTGCGCAGTTCCAAGTTACACCAGTGGTACATGGGGTTGCCGATCGCCAGCTCCAGAGCCTCGGCAAACTTCTTCAGCCGCTCCACCGGGGGCTTGTCACCGGTAACATAGTCCTCGCTTACCCCGTTGGAACGCATGACCCGCCACTTGTAGTGGTCGCCAAAATAGCTGCCATCGGGCTGCTTCCCCCCAAGCCAGACCTCTACAAGATCGTTGAAACGGCGGTTCTCGTAGATCTCCCTCGGAGAAATGTGACAGTGGTAGTCCACCAGGGGCATCTGTTCCGCATAGTGGTGGAATAGGTGCTTGGCGGTATCGGTTTCCAGAAGGAAGTCCTTGTCCATAAACGCTTTCATCCACAGGCTCCTTTTCGTTGATTTTGTGTCGGGGCTTACCGCTTGATGTCGCAATTCATGTTCATCAGGTTGCGGATGCTCTCTACGTCATCGGTAATGTTTCCGTCCCCGTGAATCGTGTGCTTGATGACGCTGCTGGCTACGGCAAAATTGACGATGTCCATGGGGCGATAACCGCACATCATGGCATAGATCAGACCGCTGGCAAAAGCGTCGCCACCCCCAACCCGGTCCAGGATATGAAAGGTAAACAGCTTGCTTGCAAAGGTATGACCCTGGTACCACATGTAAGCCATCAGGCTGTTTTCACTGCCGGAATGGACATACCGAACATGACGGGCGATGCACTTGAGGTTGGGGTAGCGCTCCAGAAAGACCTGAAAGATCTCGTCCTGCTGCTCATAGCTGGGCTGCAGGGGGAGACCGTCCTTCCAGTCGCCCTTGCCGGGGTCATCCGCATCCCGCCAGAGGTGGTAGGGCTCGATACCGAGCAGGACATCCACATAGGGCAGGCACTGGGTACAAAAGTCCCGTGCTTCCTCCCAGCTCCACAGGGCGCTGCGGAAGTTGCCGTCGAAGCTGATGGTCATACCCTTTGCCCTGGCCGCCCGGAGGCAGTCAAGGGTAAGGGTCCGGCAGCTTGGGGACAGGGCGGGGGTGATACCGCTCATGTGGAGCCAGTCGAAGCCCTCCAGCAGAGCGTCCAGGTCCACCCGGGAAAAGTCATACTCGGTGATGGCGCTGTGCTTGCGGTCATACGTCACCTTACTGGGGCGGATGCCATAGCCGGTCTCCAGATAGTAGGTTCCCAGCCGGTGGGTGGGGGTGTCCTGGGGCGAGCTGAGAATCATGGGCGTGCAGTGAACGTCATTGCTGCGCAGCATCCGCACTGCGCTTTTGCCCAGACTGTTGTTGGGCACCACGCTGAAGAAGGTGCTGTCGATACCCAGATTGGCCAGAGCCAGGGCGATGTTGGCCTCGCTTCCGCCATAGCTGGCCTCAAAGCTGGTGGCCACCCGGATCTTGTCATAGTTGGGCGGGGTCAGACGCAGCATGATCTCCCCGATGGTGATAAACTTCTGAGGGCTTTCGCCCCGCAACAAAGGGTTGGAATGGACCATCCGAAACCTCCCTGAGACAAAGATAGGGCAAAGTTGACTGCTGTTACCGCTGGACGCGGCCGGAGCCGTCGCCGCCGGAGAGCTTCTCTACCTCGGCCACTGTGACCCGGTTGAAGTCGCCCTCGATGGAGTGCTTGAGTGCGGAGGCCGCCACGGCAAACTCAATGGCGTCCTGGGTGGACTTGCCGTTCAGCAGGGCATAGATGAGGCCGCCGCCAAAGCTGTCGCCGCCGCCCACCCGGTCCACGATGCGCAGGTGATACTCCTTGGAGAAGCAGAAGTCCTTCCCGTCGTACAGCATCCCCGCCCAGTCGTTGTCGCTGGCGGAGATGGAGGTGCGCAGGGTGATGGCAACCTTCTCAAAACCGAACTGGTCCATGAGCTGCTTGGCCACGGACTTGTAGCCCTCCTTGTTCAGCTTGCCGCCGGTGATGTCGGTGTCCTCGGCCTCGATGCCGAATACGTCCTTAGCGTCCTCCTCGTTGGAGATGCACACGTCCACGTACCGGCACAGCTCGGTCATGGCGGCCCGGGCCTCGGCCCGGGTCCACAGCTTGCCCCGGTAGTTCAGGTCGCAGGAGATCTTCACGCCGTGGGCCTTGGCCGCCTGACAGGCGTCCTTGCAGATCTCCACCACGTTGGGCCCCAGGGCCGGGGTGATGCCGGTGAAATGGAACCAGTCCGCGCCGTCCAAGATCTGGTCCCAGTCGAAATCGTCGGGCTGGGCCTCTTGGATCGCGGAGTGGGCCCGGTCGTAGATGCACACGCTGCCCCGCTGGGAGGCCCCCTTTTCCAGGTAGTAGATGCCCACCCGGTCGCCGCCCCGGACGATCCTGGAGGTGTCCACGCCGAAATACCGCAGGGAATCCACGGCGGCCTGGCCGATGGCGTGGGCGGGCAGCTTGGTCACATAGGCGGAATCCAGGCCGTAGTTGGCCAACGAAACGGCCACGTTGGCCTCGCCGCCGCCGAAGGTGGCCTGCATCTGATCGTTCTGGAAGAAGCGGTAGTAGCCGTTGGGGGCCAGCCGCAGCATAATTTCGCCGAACGTAATGACTCTACTCATGATCATACATCACCTTTCTTATTTTTGCACCAGATGAATGGCAAATCCGCCGAACTCACCCTGGAGATAGATGGCCTTGGTGCGGCCCTTAGCGTCGGTCTTGCGGGTGGCCTCGTCGAAGGCAGCGCCCTGGAGTCCCAGGTAATACACCGCCCGATCCACACTGTTGACGCCGATGGCGATGTGCCCGTGAGTCCCCAGGTAGGGCTGTTTGGTGCACTCCACGGCGGGCATGGCCACGATGGAGGAGTTGCCCATTTGATAGGTAAAGCCGAAGAGGGCGCACAGCGTCCGGACGGTGCGGTCGGCCTCTGCCTCGTCGGCGCAGTTGATGCCCACGTGGTGGAGAGAAAAGCCCAGCATGGTCTTTACGGCCTCTCTGCACACCCGGGTAATCTCATCCCACTGCTCTGCTTCAATCAGGTCTTTCTTTACCATCCAGGTGCCGCCGCAGGCCACGATGCGGTCATAGCCCAGATAATCCATCAGATTCTTGGCGCTTACGCCTCCGGTGGGCATAAAGCTCAGCTTGGGAAACACGGGAGCCAGAGCCTTGAGAAAGCTCAGGCCGCCGGACTGCTCGGCGGGGAAGAACTTCACCACCTCCAGGCCAGCGTTTACCGCGCGGGTCATGTCGGAGGCGTTGACGCAGCCGGGCAGCACGGGGATGCCTCTGGCCTGGCAGTGGGCCACCAGCGCCTCGTTGTAGCCGGGCGAGACGATGAATCTGGCGCCGGCGGCAATGGCCCGGTCACACTGCTCCTCATTCAGCACGGTGCCGGCGCCCACCAGCACCTCCGGGCAGTTCTGCGCGATCTGCCGGATGGCCTCTTCCCCCGCCGCCGTGCGAAAGGTCACCTCTGCGGCCGGAATGCCGCCCGCCGTCAGCGCGCGGGCCAGGGGCACCGCCTTGGCGGCATCCTCAATGGCGATTACGGGGATCACGCCGATCTGTTGGACCTTTGCGAGCACTTCGTTCATGATGATACTCCTCCTACCATGCAAGATTAAAACTGTTGAACCGCTGTATGATCTTAGAAATTACTATTTCTATTATAATACTTGCATACTAGAGCGCAAGTGGAAAGACAAGAAAATTTTTCGGCGTGTTTTTGTGTAATTTGCATTAGATTCGCATAGGTTTTCCAAAATTTTAGTTAAGACGGGGCATCGGGACATTACCCGTCACATGGCATGGAGGTTCTTTTGGGGCAGCTTTGTGCAGAGAAGCTCCCACAAGCCATCGACACCGCCGGCAATCTGGTCGGCAGGCAACAGGTAGGCCCTTTGGGGCGCGGCATACAGATAGATTCCGTCCGGGACCCGATAAGCGGCATATAACTGCTCCCAGGAATAGAAAGCCTGTTCCCGGTCGGTAGAGACGGATACGCCGCTCTGCCCCTGAAAGACAACTGTGTATACATGCTGTGGGGTGGTTAGGCCGAGCTTTTTGACTTGGGTGCGGACCGAGAGAAAAAAGTTGAGGAAATAGGCCGCTGGCAAAAGCAGCCCAACGGCCAGCAACGTGCCGCCCAGTAAGACCGCCTGCTCGGCTTGCCCACGCAGGGCAAAGCAGACGCAAGAAAACCCGATCATAATGGCGGCAAACAGGGCGGGGGAAACCCACTTGCGCTGCCGCCGGAAGGTATCAAACAGGGCAAAATTGCGAAATAGCCTTCCGTCAATGTGTACCATTACCGTGAGTTCGTGCTCGTTCACTTGATTCATCGCCACCTAATCTGTAAAATATAAAATTAAAAATAGAAAATGCGGTGTCCATGCCCGCCGTCCCCCGCCGCACCATGGAAACGGGGGGACAGAAAGGATGGCTGTGGGACGAAGCCCCCCGAGATTTCGTGGGAGCAAGGGCGGGCGCACCCGTTGAAAGGGGTTGTGCTGCGGACCGTATTGGCCGGCCGACTTGGCCTTCCGGTTGCGTCTAAGGAGGGGCTTCATACTATTTTTGCATTTAAGACTAGAATTGGCAAGGGTGGCAGGGCACTTTTGGCGATGTGCACAAGAATGCATCCGTATTTTCTACTAGCATACTAGTGGACAAATAGAGAGGTTTATGATACATTGAAATCACACAAAGGCAAACACCATTCCGCTATCACAATTTCAAGGAGGAAATGACATGAAGAAACTTATCTCTGCTCTGATGGCCGGCGCCATGATGTTTGGGCTGGTGGCCTGTGGCGGCGGCAGCACCGCAAGCCCCTCTCCCTCGGCCAGCGCCCCCGCGCCCAGCGCCTCCGCGCCTGTGGAGAGTGCCTCTGCCGGCGATGTGGCCAACGATCCTAAGGTGACTTTGGTTTACGCCGAGGTGAACCCCCTCGACACCATCGTGGGCCAGACCGCCACGGCCTTTAAGGAGAAGGTGGAGGAGCTGTCCGGCGGCTCCATCACCATTGACGTGCAGGCCAGCGGTGTGCTGGGCTCGGAGAACGACGTTCTGGACGGCATGCTGGGCGGCGAGACCACCGTTGACATCTCCCGTATCTCTGCCTTCGCCCTGAACAGCTACGGCGCGCAGAAGTCCAAGCTGCTCTCCATCCCCTTTACCTTCGAGAGCCGCGAGCATTTCTGGAACTTTGCCAACAGCGACTTGGCCGCCGAGTTCCTCAACGAGCCCCAAGAGCTCGGTCTGCCCCTGCGCGGCATCTTTTACGGCGAGGAGGGCTTCCGTCACTTCTTCACCCGCACTCCCGTCAACAGCATCGAGGACCTGAAGGGCATGAAGCTGCGTGTGTCCAACGACCCCGTTATGAACGGTTTGGTTGAGGGCCTGGGCGCCTATCCCACCGTCGTCTCCTTCGGCGAACTGTACTCTGCCCTGCAGACCGGCGTGGTGGACGGTGCCGAGCAGCCCATTGCCAACTACAAGTCCAACGCCTTCCCGGAGGTCGCCAACAATCTGATCCTGGACGGCCACACCCTGGGCGCCATTCAGGCCGTCATCACCGATGCCGCTTGGAATAAGCTGACTGAGAATCAGCAGAAGGTCATTATGGAGGCCGGTAAGTATACCCAGGAATTTAACGCCACGCTGTCCGCCGATGCCGAGGCCAAGGTCCTGGAAGAGCTGAAGGCCGACGGCTGCAACGTGGTCGAGGTTACCGATCTGGCTCCTTGGCAGGAGGCCTGCTCCAAAGTGATTGAGGAGAACACCGCTGACCAGGCCGAGCTGTATCAGCAGATCAAGGACCTGAAGTAAGAGTCGCCGCTACCATACATAATGGTCGAAAAGCGAGGGCGCGGGGGTGTGTGCCCCTGTGCCCTCGCTTCTCATAGTCAAAAGAAGGGAGAGCTCATATGCCGCAAATTTTCGTCGCCCTTGACAAGATTAAGCCGGCCTACGACATTACCTATAGGGTCGTTTTAGTCCTGTGTAAGATCTTGCTGGTAGCCGACATCCTGATTACCTCCATGGCCGTGGCCGGCCGCTATATCCCGTTCATCCCGGACCCCTCCTGGAGCGAGGAGGTCGTGCTGACCCTCATGAGCTATATGGCCGTCCTTTCCGCCGCGCTGGCCATCCGCCGGGGGAGCCACATCCGCATGACCGCTCTGGATGGCTTTCTGCCCAAGGGCCTGCTGAAGTTTCTTGACATCCTGGCGGACGTTGCCGTTTGCATCCTGGCCGTCATCATGATTGTGGTGGGCTGGCGGTACACCTCCACCCTGGGCGGTCGCGGCACCTATGTGTCTATGCCCTGGCTGTCCCGCTTTTGGATGTACTTCCCCGTGCCTCTGGCCGGTGTAGCCATGGTCATTTTTGAACTGGAAGCCATCTATAACCACATCAAAGCATTCTTCGTGAAAGAGGGGGTGGATGCATAATGGATACTCAGACCTTAGCGATTGCGGTGCTGCTGATTAGCTTCCTGGTCATGATCCTCCTGCGCTTTCCCATTGCCTATGCCGTTGCCCTGTCCTCTGTGCTGTGCCTGCTGGCTCAGGGGCAGGACTTGGTCACCCTCTGCCGTCAGATGGTCAAGGGCATCAGTTCCTTCTCTCTGATGGCGGTGCCGTTCTTCATCACCATGGGCGTGCTTATGGGCTCCGGGGGCATTTCGGAAAAGCTGATTGCCCTAGCCAACGCCTGCGTGGGTTGGATGCGGGGCGGCCTGGCCATGGTCAATATCGTGGCCTCCTACTTCTTCGGCGGCATTTCCGGGTCCGCCGCTGCCGACACAGCCTCGATCGGTTCGATTATGATCCCCATGATGGTGGACCAGGGGTATGACGCGGACTTCTCCACCGCTGTCACGATTACCTCCTCCTGCGAGGGCCTGCTGGTGCCCCCCAGCCATAACATGGTTATCTATGCAACCACGGCCGGCGGTATCTCGGTTGGCAGTCTGTTTTTGGCCGGCTATCTGCCCGGCGCCCTGCTGGCAGTCAGTCTAATGGTGGGTTCCTATATTATCTCCGCCAAGCGCAACTACCCCAAGGGTGATAAGTTTAGCATAATTAACTTCATCAAACAGATCGGCACTTCGATTTGGGCTTTGGCTGCGGTCGTCATCGTCGTCATCGGCGTGGTGGCTGGTGTCTTCACCGCCACTGAATCCGCCGCCATCGCCGTCATCTATTCCTTGTTCGTCTCCGTCTTCGTTTATAAGGGTCTGGACTGGAAGGGGGTATGGCGCGAGTTGGGCAACTGCGTGGATACTCTGGGCATCGTGCTGATCCTGATCTCCACCTCCAGCGTCTTCGGCTACTGCCTGACCACCCTGCACGTGCCCGATCTGGTGGCTGGCGCCGTGGTGGGGCTCACCGACAACCCAATTGTCCTGACCCTTATGCTCAACTTAATCCTGCTGGTGCTGGGCTGCATCATGGACATGGCCCCCATTATCCTGATCGCCACCCCCATCCTGCTGCCCATCGCTACCCAGTACTGCGGTCTGGACCCCATTCAGTTTGGTATCATGGTGGTGCTCAACTGCGGCATCGGCCTGCTGACTCCCCCTGTGGGCGCCGTGCTGTTTATTGGATCTGCCGTGTCCAAGCAACCCATGGAAAAGGTGGTTAAAGCCACCCTGCCCTTCTATCTGTGTATGATTATCACCCTGCTGCTGGTCTCTTACGTGCCCCAGATCAGCATGCTGCTGCCCAACCTGTTTGGAAACTAAGTTTTGACTCATAGGAGTATTACCATATGAAAATGACATTCCGCTGGTACGGCTCTCAGAGCGACAGCATCACCCTGAGCCAGATCAAACAAATTCCCGGTATGACCGGGATCATGGGTTTACTCGACTACAAGGCTGCCGGTGAGGTGTGGACGGAACCAGAGATTCGGGCCTACATTGATGAGGTCCACGCCGCGGGCCTGGAGTGCGAGGTCATCGAATCAGTCAACGTCCACGAGGACATCAAGATGGGGCTGCCCAGCCGGGATGCCTACATCGAGGGCTACAAGACCACCATCCGCAATCTCGCCAAATACGGAGTGAAGGTCGTTGTCTACAATTTTATGCCGGTCTTTGACTGGCTGCGCACCGATTTGGCCCGCCTCATTCCTGAGGACGGCTCCAACAGCCTGTATTTTGATGAGAAGGAACTGGGAACCATGACGCCCGTGGACCTGGTCCGCAATACCATTGACAACTGCAACGGCTTTTCTCTGCCCGGTTGGGAGCCGGAGCGGCTGGCTGAGCTGGAGACCACTCTGGAGCGGTATAAGTTCATTACCCCCGATGATCTGCGAGCCAACTTTAAGTATTTCCTGGATGCCATCCTTCCCACCTGCGAGGAATGCGGCGTAGTTATGGCCTGCCATCCCGACGACCCGGCCTGGCCCATCTTCGGCCTGCCACGCATCGCCCACAGCCAGGCGGACTTTGACCAGATCGTGGCGCTCCACGATTCCCCCTCCAACGCCATCTGCCTGTGCACCGGGTCCCTGGGCTCTAACCCGGAAAATGATATTCCGGCCATCATCCGCCACTTCGGTGAGAGGGGCCGCATCGGCTGTCTGCACGTCCGGAACGTGAAGTACCTGGGTCATCACCGCTTCCGGGAGGCAGCCCACTTGTCCTCTTCCGGAGATCTGGACATGTTCGCCATTATGAAGGCCATCTATGACACCTGCCCGGACACCTACATCCGGCCCGATCACGGCCGCATGATCTGGAACGAGTCCGGCCGCCCCGGCTACGGCCTCTATGACCGGGCCTTGGGCGCCACCTACCTCAACGGCCTCTGGGAGGCGATTGACCGGATGTCCACAAAGTAAGGGAGGCACGAATATGAAATTGAGCTACGCCGGCATTCAGGACCGGCGCGCCTGGGAGGAGGCCGGAGTCCGGCTGCCATCCTTTGACTGGAAGGCCATGCGTGCCGAGACGGAGGAGCATCCCACCTGGGTCCACTTTGGCGCCGGCAACATTTTTCGCGGCTTCATTGCCCGGCTGCAGCAACCTCTGCTGGAGCAGGGGCTGGTCAAGGGCGGCATCATTGCCGCCGATACCTTTGACTTTGACATCATGGACCAAATTTATGCCCCCCACGACTCGATGACCCTGATGGTCAGCCTGAAGCCCGACGGTTCCATGGAGCGGGAGGTGGTGGCCTCCATCGCGGAGGGACTCCGCGCCGGGCGGGCTTATCCGCAGGATCTGGAGAAGCTGCGGACCATTTTCCGCGCCCCATCCCTTCAGATGGTGAGCTTTACCATTACGGAAAAGGGCTATGCCCTGGCTGACCTGGCCGGGCGGTTCCTTCCCGCCGTGGAGGCCGACTTCGCGGACGGCCCCTCCCGCTGCTCCCACGCCATGTGCCTGGTGTGCGCCCTGCTGCTGGAGCGTTACCGTGCCGGTGCCGCCCCTGTCGCCATGGTCAGCATGGACAACTGCTCCCACAACGGGGAGAAGCTCCGCGCCGGCATCCTGACCGTGGCGGAGCAGTGGCGGAAACGGGAGTATGTGGATGAAGGCTTTGTGGCCTGGGTATCCGACGAGACCCGGGTCTCGTTCCCCTGGTCCATGATTGACAAAATCACGCCCCGCCCCGCCAGGGTGGTGGAGGAGGCGCTGACCGCCGCGGGAATTGAGGGCATGGCCCCCGTTGTCACCGCCAAGAACACGTATATTGCCCCCTTCGTCAACGCCGAGGTCCCCCAGTACCTGGTGGTGGAGGACCGCTTCCCCAATGGCCGCCCGCCGTTGGAACGGGCGGGGGTCTATCTAACCGACCGACAGACCGTCAACGATACCGAGCGCATGAAGGTGACCACCTGCCTCAACCCCTTGCACACCGCTCTGGCCGTCTACGGCTGCCTGCTGGGTTACGACAGCATCGCCGCCGAAATGCGGGACCTGGAGCTTAAGGCTTTGGTTGAGCACATCGGCTACGACGAGGGGATGCCCGTGGTAGTGGACCCCAGAATCCTCAATCCTCGCGCCTTCCTGCAAGAGGTGTTGGAGCAGCGGCTGCCCAATCCCTTTATCCCGGACACCCCCCAGCGTATCGCCACCGACACCAGCCAGAAGGTGCCCATCCGCTTTGGCGAGACCATTAAGGCCTATGCCCGGAGGCAGGATCTGGAGGTAACCCACCTTACCTTTATCCCCCTGGCGATTGCCGGCTGGCTGCGCTATCTGCTGGGGGTGGACGACCAGGGCAGGGCCATGGAGTGCAGCAGCGATCCCATGCTGGATGCCCTTCAGACTCAGTTGGCCGGGGTGACGTTGGGTGACCCTGCCAGTCTGGGGGACCGGCTCGGGCCTGTCCTCTCCAATCCGGTGCTGTTCGGCTGCGATCTTACGGTGCTGGGACTGGGGAAAAGAATCGAAGGCATGGTCCGCGAGATGCTGTCTGGGCCCGGTGCCGTACGGGAAACTTTAAAAAAATATCTGAAAAGCTAGTATACGAGCTCTTGACGGGCGAGCTTTGGTCCTGTATGCTAAAAAAGAATACAGGAGGCGACGGCAGTATGCGCTTGACTCAGCGGCAACCCAGAGAGACCGGGCGGGATTATGCCTTGCGTACCATCAAAGACAACATCATCCACCTGGAGCTGGCCCCAGGCAGCATGGTCAGTGAAAATGAACTGGCCGCGGCGATGGGGCTGTCCCGCACCCCGGTGCGGGAGGCACTGATCGAATTATCCAAGGTGAAGATCGTGGAGATCTATCCCCAGAAGGGGAGTGCGGTGGCTCTCATCGACTACGACCTGGTGGAGGAGTCTCGCTTCATGCGTAAGGTGCTGGAGTGTGCGGTGGTGGAGCTGGACTGTGAAATGGCTACGCCGGAGGATATCCGACGTCTGCAGGAAAACGTGCGGCTGCAAAATTTTTATTTGGAGAACTACTACCCTGAGGCGCTGATGGACCTGGACAATCAGTTCCATGCTTTGATTTTTGAAATTGCCCACAAGGACCAGGTTTATGCCCTGATGGATAACATTTCCATCCATTTTGACCGGGTCCGCAGCATGGCACTGAGCGCGGTGAAAAACCTGAAGATTGTCCAAGACCATGAAAATCTGGTGAACGCCATCGCCCGAAAGGATGCTGCTGCCGCCACGAGTCTGATGGAATTGCACCTGAGCCGATATAAGATTGACGCCAAGGCCATCCGGGAAAAATACCCAGACTATTTTCGATAACTGCCATTGACGCATAAAAGGAGCCGGATAGAAGAGAAATCTCTTCTATCTGGCTCCTTTTATAAACCGAAAAGTCAAAAAAAGGGAAAATGCACGATTACAGCAATATAAAAAATTAAAATTTGGATAAGTGCACAAAAAGTGATGTGTAAATTTTACTAGTACACTAGTGGACGAAGAAGGCATAACTATGTTACACTAAGGTTACTTACAAATCTGGAATAAATGTGACCTTTTTTTCAAATTTAGGGCAAAGGATATCACAATATGAATTAAAACGTTTTAAAACGAGGGCAGCATGGACAACGCAAGTAAAAGGATTACGATCAAGGATATTGCAACCCAGACGGGGCTGTCTATAGCGACGGTGCATTTGGCGTTGGCCGGAAAGGCCGGTCCCAAGGAGGAGACGCGCAGACGTGTGCTGCAGACGGCAAAAGAGCTAAATTATCAGTGCAACTCCGCGGCATCCTCGCTAAAGCGCGGCGTAACTCGAATAGCGGCAATTTTGCCGGCGCTTACGCAGGACAATCTTCTCTACTATGAGCCAATCTGGCGTGGGGTCCGGGCTTACTGCAGGGATGCAAAAGACTTTAATATTGAACTGGTGGAGCTGCCCTATGTCAACCAGGATTCGGTTTCGGTGCCTCTTGAGGCCGTTGGGCGCGCGCGGGGGGAGAGAAAGCTTTCGGGGCTGATCGTGCTGGGCGACATAGAGCCGGAGGCCGGGCGGGCGCTGAGGGATCTGAGTGACCAGGGCGTATCCATCGTATTGGTAAACAGCGATACCCCTGAGGTGGGCCGGATTTGCTGCATACAGGCAGAGAACTATTTGCTGGGCCGCATCATGGGAGAAATCCTGCTGGGGCGTACTCCGCGCGGCGGCCCCATCTTGGTTTGCGCGGGAGAGAAAAGCACGCCGGCGAATGCCGATTCTACCCGGGGGCTAAACGATTATCTGGAGGAGCATGATGCCAATCGGGAAATTTACGCACTGCACTACGGCAATGATATGGACCGGCTTTACCGGCGGCTGGTGGAGCGGTTTGAGAAGGACCGTGGCATCACTGGCTGCTGCAGCGTTACAGCGCGAGGCAGCGTACAGCTTGCTCGCGCACTGGTGGACACGGGCTTGGCGGGCCGGATTCCGGCTATTGGAAGCGATGTGTTTGGGGAAAACATCGAAAACCTAAAAAGAGGCGTTTTTCAAAACCTGATGTTTAAAAATCCGTATCAGCAGGGCTGGCTGGCGGCAGAGTACCTATTCAAACACATCTTTCGCAATCAACCGACGGGGGACACAACGATTTTTGTGAAAAGCGAGGTTGTTTTTCAGAGCTCCATTTCGATGTACAAGGAATAACTTTGTAGTGAAAGGAGCGCGGCCGAAGGAGCGGCAGTCAACGGATGCGGATACGCACCGGAATATGGCGGCAGAAGGAGGCCTGCGCGTGATCAAAGACAAGCAGAAGATTTCCGACCGCTGTTTTTGGCAGGTGGATCGTAAAGTAAGGTCCGAGACATGAATTTGCCGAGCAAAGGGAGACGAATGTTATGTTTGAAACGTTGCTCAGCCCCATTGAATTGGGGCATGTAAGACTGAAAAACCGTATTATCTTTGCGCCAACGTCCATGGGGCTCGCAGAGGAGGAATATTTTAAGCGGATCGAAGAGATTGCGTCGGGAGGATGCGCCATGATCATCCTGGGAGATGTTCCGGTGCTGCCCGCCCGCTTTGGATACAGCCTTTACAGCAAGAAGGGATTTGCACACTATCAAAAACTGGCTGGGATCGCGCACAGACACGCCTGCCTGATCTGCGCCCAGCTTCACCAGTCCGACTCCGACTTAAAGAGCATGCTCCGATATATCCCGGGTATTCTCAGCAAAAAAATTACGCCGCAGGAACTCCGCTCACGACTCAATGCACAGGTCGCACCTTACATATCAAAATTGAGCGTTCATAAAATCAAAAAAATTACCGCGGCGTTCGGCGATGCAGCCGTACTGGCCCAAAAGGCCGGATTTGATATGGTGCAGGTGCATGGAGATCGGATGTGCGGAAGCTTTAGCTCCGCCAGCTTCAACCATCGTACAGACGCCTATGGCGGAAGCGCGGAAAGGAGGGCTCGATTTGCCGTAGAAGCGGTTTCCGCCATCCGCGCCAAGCTGCCGGATTACCCCATTGATTATAAGCTGGCAGTCCGTCAGGAGAATCCCCATTACGGCAACGCCGGCGTACTGGAGGAAGAGCTGGAGGTGTTTGTACCCCTTTTGGAAAAGGCGGGTGTTACCAGCTTTCATGTGGCTCTGGCAAATCATTCCGACCTGCAGGATACGATCCCCGGCGCAAAGCATCCGTATTTTTCGGAGGAAGGCTGCTTCCTGAAGTTCTGTGATCAGGTGCGCCAGTTTACATCGCTGCCGATTTGCGGAGTGGGAGGCATGGTTCATCCGGAATTTGTGGAACAGCAGCTAAAGGAAGGGCGTATCCAATGCGCTGCCATGAGCCGGCAGTTGGTGGCTGATTCCCAATGGGTAAATAAAGTTGCAGCCGGAGAGACGAGCAAGATCCGGTACTGTATCCGATGCAACAAGCAATGCTTGGGAGGGATGATGGAGCATAAGGGGGTACACTGCATATACCACGAAAAGCAGTAACATCACGATCCCCAAAGGGTGTAAAGCGCCAGAACAAAATCAACCTGAAAGGGGCATGGTTGAAATGGCAAGATAAGAGCCGTCCGTTTGACTGTAACTTATACTCAACCTATGGACCACCCACAAAAAGGATCGAAGTGAGAATTGGTTCCTATGAGTTGAAAGAGGAGGTATTCAAAAAATGGCACGAAAGACAACGACAGTGTATGGAAGAAGGAAATCTCTATTTCAGCGAATGGCAGCTTTGACGGTGACCGCATCTCTGGTTCTGAGTACGTTTGCCGGGGCGGCGGTCCTGGCGGTAGAACCGGAGCAACCCCTGCAGGCTTATCCGGCAGCATCTGACACTGCGGCCTTCCTGGATACGGAGGGTCACTGGGCGGAGGACCAGGTGCTCCGCTGGAACCGACTCGGAATTGTCAACGGGGTGGATGCACAGCACTTTGCCCCAAATCAACAGCTGACCAGGGTGGAGTTTTTCGCCATTTTGGGCCGGGCGTTGGGAGGCGAGGGAACGGCAGACCTCAGTGGATTCCCTGATGTTGATCCCACTGCATGGTACGCAAAGGACCTGTCCCGTGCGGTGACGCTTGGCCTGACCATTGGCGATGAGAATAAGAACATCCATCCCAATGCGTTTATCACCCGTGAGGCCATGGCTGTGACCATTGCCCGCGCGTTCTGTCTGGACCAAAAGAAAAGCGCGGCGCTCTCCCGCTTTACCGACGGAAGCAAGGTTTCCGATTGGGCGGCTGAGGCGGTGAGCGCTGTGGTGGATGCCGGCCTGATGAACGGTAAGGACAACGGGCTTTTTGACCCGCAAGCCAACGCGACCCGCGCGGAAGCTGTGACGGTGCTGGATAATGCCGTGGCGCGGCTGGTCCAGGATGATGCCAGCGGCGATGTTAAGGGCAACGCGTTGGTCAACACTGGCGGCGTGGAATTTTCAAATGCCGTGGTAAGCGGCTGGTTGTACCTGAGTCAGGGCGTCGGCAAACCGGCAACCCTCGGGAACGTGACGGTCCAAGGCGATACCCTTGTTCTGGGCGGCGGTTTTACCGCGACCGGCAGTTCTTTCGCTACGCTTTATATAAAAGCCGACAACGCCGTGGTGACGCTGTCCAAGGACTGCTCTGTGGATCGGATTGTAATCACGGGCAAAAATGTTTCCGTGCTGGGCGAATGCAAGGCGGGCTCCGTGGAAATTGAGGCGTCCGGCGCTGTGATTGAGACTATGCCCGAAAATGTCAGTCTGGCTGACGGGCTGACTGCCACAGTGGAAGGAAAAGCGTATCCGTCCCAGAGCGGCGACAGCAGCGGCAGCAACAGCAGCAACAGCGGCAGCAGCAGCGGCGGAAGCGGCGGCAGCTCCAGCGTGAAGGAGACGGGCCATACCAACGAGTACGACCCCAAGAATCCCTACGCCGGGGTGAATGTCGGCCTGTTCCACAATATCCCCATCACGGTGGACGAGAACACGTCCGGCGTGGCTACCTACTATCTCCCCCGGGGGATGGACCCCTGGGCGCCCGCCGTCATCGTGTTGACTCCGGACAACACAACCGCCAAGAGTTTCTCCGGTACCAAAACGGGCCTTGCCTGGCGGGCTGTGGCGGATGAAAACAAAATCGCCGTGGCCTTTTTGGGGCCCCAGGACGGAGAGAACTGGAACCTGTCCCTCAGTGCGGACGGTCGGGACGATGCAGCCCTCCTGGACCAGCTCTACCAGACCATGCGTAAAAAGGGCACAAACCTGAAGGGCGCCTTCTCCATGGATAAGTCCCACACCGCACTGGTGGGCTACGAAGAGGGCGGCGCAGCCGCTCTGCTCTTTGGCGCGCGCTGGGCCAGCGATTTCAGCTCCATCTGCGCCGTGGATGCCGCAGAGGTCCCCGCCGACTCCCTGGCTGTCTTGGGCGAGCAGTATGTCCTGCCCTTCCCCGGCGACAGCAGAAGGGGCGTTGAGGAATTGGCCATCGCAGCCAAGACGGTGGATACGCCTGTCTGGTTGATCAACTCGGCTGCAGACGCGGAAAACAAAACGGTACTAAACTACTATGTGACCGCCGCCCAAGCTGCGGCCGGCACGGCTAACCCTTATGCCGGTGAGGTCTATGTTTCGGGCCGGGAGGGCTCCGATGCGGAGATTTGGGTCAGCACCGAGGCTCAGACCCCCAAGACCATCTGGAATCAGTTCCTGGGGACCTATAAGCGCTTTATGGCCATGCAGCTTCCCGGCCGTGTGTCCAAGGCCCAGGACTTTACCGAGACGGGCTTTACCATTCACGAGGAGGAAGTGAACGGCGAAATCCGCCGCTGGATGACCTATGTGCCCTCCACCTATACCGGCGAAGCCGAGGTGCCCCTGGTACTGGTGATGCACGGCTATACCGCCTCCATGTACGCCATCGCCGAGGAGTCCCGCTGGTACGACGTGGCCGAGGAGAACGGCTTTATCGTGGTCTTTGCCCAGGGCCTGGTCCGACCGGCTGGTATGATGGGCAACATCCCCACCGCCATGTGGCTTGCGGGTCCCTTTTCCGCTCTGGCCGGCGCGGGTGTGGACAAAGATACGGATCTGAAGTTCCTTGACACCCTGCTGGATAAGCTGGAGGAGGAATACAGCATTGACACCAGCCGCGTCTACGCCACCGGCCATTCCAACGGCAGCCTGATGACCTGGGCCATGGGCTCCAAGTTTGCCGACCGTTTTGCCGCCATCGCCCCCGTGGGCTATATGTCGGCGCCGATGGACGGGATTGAGTCCGGTACCATGCTGCCCACCTGGTCCTTCCTGGGCGAGTACGACTCCGCCGGGGATCCCACCCTGGTGGAAGGCGGCGCGACCGTCAAGGCGCTTCAGGGATGGAACCAGCAGAACGGCACCAACGAAGCTCAGATGAGCACCAGCAAGCAGTACGACGACGCTTTTGTCACCCGCACCTTTGCCAATAACGACAACGTGCCGCTGGTCAAGTTTACCGAGGTAAAGAATACGCCGCATGTCTACCTTCAGGAAGAGAGCGAGGCCATCTGGAACGACTTCTTCTCCAAGTACAGCCGCGGCGAGGACGGCACACTCTATTACCAGGCCAGTGAGGAGAGCGAAAAAACTGAGGTCACAATGAGCGAATACGTCGCCGACGACGGCTGGTACAAGGCTGACGGCGACGCAGACCAGACCAGCCCGGACGCTGCGGCGATTCAGAAGTCCATCACCGCGATTGCGGAAACCGATGGCTTTCAGCTCGTAAACGTCCCGTATGAGTGCACGACCAACCACAAGAACGGCGAAGCGGTGGGCAGCCATCCCTTCAGCTCCATGTACTGCTCCGTGGGCGACATCGACCAACTGGCCAAGCAGTATGGCTTTGGCGAGATGGAGTTCTTCATGTCGGGCAAGGCCAACGTATATGGCTTGTCTGACAAGGGGACCAACGTGCCGGTCATCAAGACTGCGGACGTGGATTATACCACCCGCCTGCTGATCCATTACCCTGAAGATGCGGAAAAGTTTTCCGGGAATATCTATGTGGATATCCTGAATGCCTCCGCCGGCTATGACCTGGAGGATATCTTCCGCCGCAGCTACGAGCACTTCATGGCCAACGGCGACATCTACATCGGCATCACATCCAAGACCACCACCGCCCAGGCGCTGAAGGACTTCGATCCTGAGCGGTACGCCGCTATTGACTGGCTGGTGGACAACAACGACCCGGAGTCCGCCGAGAACGGCCTGTTTTGGGATATGCTCTCTCAACTGGGCACCGTACTGAAGGAACGGCCCGAGGACATCTTTGGCACCGAGTTGGGCCAAAAGATAAAGGACAACGGCCGTACCTACCTGGTGGGGCAGAGCCAGTCCGGCTTCTATCTCCAGACCTATTTGATGGCGTTCTATCCCTACATCAACAATGTCCTGGATGGAAAAGACATCTATGACGGCTATTTCAACGCAGTCGGCTCCACTCCGACGACCCTGTCCACTGGTGTAAAAATGGAAAATGTGGGCTGGCCGAAGACCGAGGAGCCCTACCTGGTGCTCATGGGTGAGGGCGAAGCCAAAATGCGTCTGTCGTCCAACTATTACCCCCTGCAGGAGGACAAGAGCGAGGAGGACTGGAAGTTCCGCCTCTACGAAGCGGCCGGCGCGCCCCATGCCGACCCGACTGCGGCCATTCTCCCCAACAACTTTGAGATCGCCAAGGCCAAGGCCAACGGCACCTCCCGAGACATCAAGTCTTACAAAGGCAACCATGTGGAGGGCGATCTGCACCTGAATGAATTTGTGACGGCTGCCCTGGTCAACCTGGACAACTGGGCGCGCAACGGCATCGCGGCTCCTTCGGCCGACAACCATTGGCTGCAGGCTGACGCAGACAACGGCAAGGCGGTTGCCCGCGACGCGTACGGCAACGCACTGGGCGGGCTGCGCAGCCCCAAGATCGACGCCCCCCTGGCCACGTATTTTGGCTGTATCAATGACAGCGCGTACTCCACCGAGGGCAGCATGATCCACTTCACCCAGGAACAGTTGGACGCGCGCTATGAAGGTGCCACCCAGGCCGAGAAGTATGCCGACTATGTGGCGGAATTCAAGGCCAGCGCCGACGCGGCGCTGGAGGGCCGCTACATCACGCAGGCCGACTATGACAAGCTCATCGCCTGGAGCGAAGGCACCTCTGCCTTTGGTCAGCAGGACGATGTGATCATGGGCGGTCAGACCGACATCGACAGTCTGGAAATCGAGTGGCAGAACGTGTCCAGCGACGAGATCTTTAACTCCACCGCCAGGAGCGTGGGCCAGATGGATTCTGAATGGAATGAAAAGGCTCCCGTCTGGGTGCCCTCTCTCCAGTTGAATGACGACGGCACCATCCAGTACGTGAACAAGAGCGGTGAAAGTGACGTTCTCTCCGAAAGATACACCGAAAAAGAATACTTTGTCTCCGGCTCCGCCAACCTGTACGACATTGCCTCCGACAACCGCCTGATGGTCCGTGAGGCTGGTCTGCCGTACACCAACCGCATCCTGGTCCGGACCCCCGAAAATCCCGAGGACTTCAACGGCAAGGTCTACGTGGACATTCTGAACGCCAGCGACAAGTACGACAACGAATCCCTGTGGCGCAGGGCCTACGGTATGATCATGGAGGAGGGAGCCGCCTATGTGGGCATTACCTCCAAGCCCGTGTGCGTCGCCGCGCTGCAGAGGTTTGACGACCGTTACGACGCCCTGAGCTGGGCGAGCCCCAACTCCTGGCTGTATACCAGTTATAAGATCGACAAGGCCAACGGTCAGACTGCCGAAGAGGCCTACGAGAAGTTCTGGGTCACCGCCGGCGAGCTCCCCTACACCGACATCGGTTTGGTATGGGACATCCTCAGCCAGACGGGCTATGCCATTCAGGAAAATGCCAACGACATGTTTGGCACAGGTAAGTCCGTGGAGGGCGTCTACCTTTACGGCCAGAGCCAGAGCGGCTTCGTGATGAACGAATACTTCCGCTTCATGGACTTCCTGAAGGAGAAGGGTGAAGATCTGCCCTACGACGGCTTTATGAACGTCGTGGGCACCTACCCCGCCAACAAGATCAACCAGTCCGATACCACCGCGGTTGCCAAAAACACCGAAAGCTACTATGTGGGCAAGAATCTGGGTGTGCCCGTGATCTACGTCACCTCCCAGATGGACTACAATGCCGGCTTCCGTCCCGGCGAGAGCAACGTGGATGAGGATGGCATGGTTGCCCTGTACGAGATCGCCGGCGCCCCGCACTCCGATCCCGCCGCGCCTGTGTTCCCGTACAACGACATCCTGACCGAGATGGGATATCCTGCCCGCAACCTGTTCCCCACCTTCAATCAGGATCAGGAAGTCAGCGACTACAATTCCAATATGTTTGTCCAGGCCCTCCTGCTGCAGCTAGATGCTTGGGCGACAGAGGGCACTGCCCCCACCGTGCTGGACGATCCCTACATTACCAAGAACGAAGACGGCACAGTGACGGGAGGCCTGCGCTCTCCCCAACTGGACGTGCCGGTTGCGCACTATTATGAGAAGCCTCTGGGCAGTGTGTTCTCCACCACCGGCACCATGGTACCCTTTACCTCCGAAGAGCTGAAGGCTGCCTACGACGGCTATGCCGACTATGCGGAACGGTTTGAGGCCGCACTGGAGAAACTGGTAGAGGCCGGCCTGATCCGCGATACCGACAAGGCGTACATGCTGAAATACCGCGACAGCAAGGCCGCCCTGTTTGGGGAGAGCCCTGCCGTGCTGGAGATGGGCCCTGATGTTGCTCCCATTGACGAGGCCCTGGACGCGGCGGGCCGCGCCAAGGATGACGTTATCATCAGCGATCTGGATGCGACCGAAGTAGAGAGCGGCGTCCAGTTTGTCAGCGCCGAAGCCATGGATGCCCTGGATGCCGCCATCAGCGCAGCAGAAGCGGCCAAGAACAGCGCCGCGAGCGAGGCCGATGTGGCCGCTGCTGCGGAGGCGCTGAACGGCGCGGTGGAGACCTTTAGGGCCGCAATCCAGACGGGTGCGAAGGAAGCGACGCCTCCGAAACCGGACACCGCTGCCATCGACGAAGCCATTGCCTCGGCGAACGAGGCCCAAAACGGCATTGCCGTCAGCGACCTGGATGCGACCGAAGTAGAGAGCGGCGCCGAATTTGTCAGTTTCGCAGCGATGGAAGCGCTGGATACTGCGATTCGCGCGGCGGAAGAGGCTCGGGACACCGCGACGAGCGAGGCCGACGTGGCCGCCGCCGTGGAGGCGCTGAACGGCGCGGTGGAGACCTTTGAGGCTGCAATCCAGATTGGCGCCAAAGAAGCCGACCCCGCCTGACCGGACACAGCGGCGCCTTTTCAAAGAGGTCCCCGAAGGAGCTGAGCCGGGCGAAGCGTTTCCTGCGATGCTCCCGCGATGGTCAAAAACGTTAAGATGAGCCAACGGACCGCCCCGGCGACATGGAACCTGTGTCGCCGGGGCGGCTGTATGCGTAGCGCTGGCCGGAAAACAGAAAAGGCAAGCGAATTTTGTTCAATTTGTGCTTGACTTTGGGGCCTGGTTGTTATATCATAATCAAGCGCCTATTTAGGGCGCAGTCTGCGATGATGCGGGAGATTGCTCAGGAATGAGGTAACTTCCGCGGAGTATGTCCGTGAATCGGGCGGCTGAGGAATCCTTGGCGCTCAGCGTATATCGCTGTGCTTGAATGGGACCGGCCGGCTTTGGAGTGCGCCGGTTTTATTCATGCCACGGAATGATACGCACGGGAGAGTGTTCAAAAGATTTCTCGCCGTACAAAGCGAGGAACGGCATCACTTTGTACGTTTTTAAGGAGGAACAAACCATGGCAGCTCACAAGGAAATGATCCGCATCCGTCTCAAGGCCTACGATCATCAGCTCATCGACCAGTCCGCCGAGAAGATCGTGGAGACCGCCAAGCGCACCGGCGCCACCGTGTCCGGCCCCGTGCCCCTGCCCACCAAGAAGGAAGTCGTCACCATCCTGCGCGCCGTACACAAGTATAAGGACTCCCGTGAGCAGTTCGAGCGCCGCACGCACAAGCGCCTCATCGACGTCATCAAGCCCTCCCCCAAGACCGTGGAGGCCCTGATGGCCCTGGAGCTCCCCGCCGGCGTCGAGATCGAGATCAAGCTGTAAGCCCCGCGCATCCTTTCGTTGTACCCGCAGCCTGCCGCGTTTTGAGGCAGGCGGGTCAAGTCGGCCGAGCAATGACCCCCCAATGGTCAACTCGCCCGACCAATAACCTTTATTAAGGAGGAAGTCAAATGGAAAAGGCCATCATCGGCAAGAAGGTCGGCATGACGCAGATCTTCGACGAGGCCGGCCACGTGATCCCGGTCACCGTCATCGAGGCGGGCCCCTGCACCGTGGTGCAGAAGAAGACCGCGGAGAAAGACGGCTACGAAGCCGTGCAGCTCGGTTACGAGGACGTGGCGGAGAAGAAGCTCACCAAGCCTGAACTGGGCCATCTGAAGAAGGCGGGCGTGTCCGCCAAGAAGGTCCTCAAGGAGTTCCAGCTCAAGAACGCCGCCGACCTGAACGTGGGCGACGAGGTGAAGGTGGACACCTTTGCAGAGGGCGACCATGTGGACGTCACCGGCATCAGCAAGGGTAAGGGCTACGCCGGCGTGGTGAAGCGCCACGGCGCCCACCGCCTGAAGGAGTCCCACGGTACCGGCCCCGTCCACCGTCACGCGGGCTCCATGGGCTCCGGCACCGACCCCAGCCGGATCTTCAAAGGCAAGATCGGCGCCGGCCACATGGGCGCCGAGCAGGTCACCGTCATGAACCTGGACGTGGTGAAGGTGGACAGCGAGCTGGGCATCATCGCCGTGCGCGGCGCCATCCCCGGACCCAAGGGCGGCCTGGTGTTCGTGCGCAACACCGCCAAGACCATCATCGAGAAGAAGGGCGCCGCCGGCATCAGCGCCAACCCGCAGAAGGCATCCGGACGGAATCCCCAGAAGGCTTCGGCCCGAAAGTAAGGAAAGGAGAGAGACGAAATGCCTAAAGCAAACGTATACAACATGGCCGGCAAGCAGGTCGGCGAGATCGACCTCTCCGACGCCATTTTCGGCATCGAGCCCAATGAGAGCGTCGTCCACGACGTGGTGAAGAACCACCTGTCTAACTGCCGGCAGGGCACCCAGTCCGCCCTCACCCGCGCCGAGGTCTCCGGCGGCGGCAAGAAGCCTTACCGCCAGAAGGGCACCGGCCGCGCCCGTCAGGGCTCCACCCGGGCCCCCCAGTGGACCCACGGTGGTATCGTGTTCGCCCCCAAGCCCCGCTCTTACCGCTACACCCTCAACAAGAAGGTGAAGCGCCTGGCGTTGAAGTCCGTCCTCTCCGCCAAGGCTGCCGAGGGCAACGTGCTGGTGGTGGACGACATGACCCTGCCTGAGGTCAAGACCAAGAACGTCGCCGCTTTCCTGAGCGCGGTGGGCGCCTCCAAGGCCCTCATGGTGACCAACGAGGTCAACGAGAACGTGGTCAAGTCCGCCCGGAACATCCCCGGCGTGGAGACCAGCCCCGCTCGGCTCATCAACGTGTATGACATCCTGAAGGCTAAGCAGCTCATCGTGGACAAGGCTGCCCTGGCCGTCATCGAGGAGGTGTTCCAGTAATGGCCGCTACTGCTTACGATATCATCAAGCGCCCCATCATCACCGAGAAGTCCATGGCGCAGGGCGACATCAAGCGCTACACCTTTGAGGTGGCCAAGGACGCCAACAAGATCGAGATCGCCAAGGCGGTCGAAGAGATCTTCGGCGTGAAGGTCGCCAAGGTGAACACCCTGAACATGCAGGGCAAGGAGAAGCGCACCGGCCGTTACCCCGCCGGCCGCCGTCCCTCCTGGAAGAAGGCCATGGTCACCCTGACCGAGGATTCCAAGACCATCGAGTTCTTCGAAGGCATGGTGTAAGGAGGATAACGAAGAATGGCTATTAAGACTTTTAAGCCCACGACGCCCTCCCGCCGCCACATGACGGTGAGCGCCTTCGAGGGCATTGACAAGAAGGCGAAACCCGAGCGCAGCCTGACCGAGAACCTGAAAAAGAATGCCGGCCGCAACAGCTATGGCCGCATCACTGTCCGCCACCGCGGCGGCGGAAACAAGAAGAAGTACCGCATCATCGACTTCAAGCGGGACAAGGAGGGGAAGGCCACCGTCATCAACCTCCAGTACGATCCCAACCGCTCCGCCAACATCGCTCTCATCGAGTACGAGGACGGCGAGCGCCGCTATATCCTGGCTCCTGTGGGGCTGAAGGCCGGCCACATCATCATGACCGGCCCCGACGCCGACATCCTGCCCGGCAACTGCCTGCCCATCGCCAACATCCCCGTGGGCGAAATGATCCACTGCATCGAGCTCTACCCCGGCAAGGGGGCTCAGCTCGTCCGGGCTGCCGGCGTGGCCGGCCAGCTCATGGCCAAGGAGAACGGCATGGCTCAGGTCCGTCTGCCTTCCGGCGAGGTCCGCTATGTCCGCGAGGAGTGCAAGGCCACCATCGGCCAGGTGGGCAACACCGACCACGGCAACGTCCAGATCGGCAAGGCCGGCCGCAAGCGCCACATGGGCTGGCGGCCCACCGTCCGCGGCTCCGTCATGAACCCCAACGACCACCCCCACGGCGGCGGCGAGGGCAAGAGCCCGGTCGGCCGTCCCGGCCCGGTCACTCCCTGGGGCAAGCCGGCCCTGGGCTACAAGACCCGCAAGACGAAGAGCCGTACCGAGAAGTTCATCGTCAAGCATCGCAACAGCAAGTAAGGAGGTAGTAAAACATGTCTAGAAGCATCAAGAAAGGCCCGTTTTGCGCCCCCGAGCTGCTCAAGCGGGTCGATGAAATGAACAAGAACGGCGAGAAGAAGGTCCTCAAGACCTGGAGCCGTGCCTCCACCATTTTCCCCTCCTTCGTCGGCCACACCTTCGCCGTCCACGACGGCCGCAAGCATGTGCCCGTCTACGTCACCGAGGATATGGTGGGCCATAAGCTGGGCGAGTTCGCCCCCACCCGCACCTTCCGCGGCCATGCGGGCGCCAAGTCCGGTAAGTAAGGAGGAGAGAGAAACATGGAAGCCAAAGCACATCTGAATTATGTCCGCATCTCTCCCCGCAAGGTCGGCATCGTGTGCGACCTCATCCGTGGGAAGAGCGTGGCTCAGGCCACCGCGATCCTGATGAACACCCCCAAGGCCGCCTCCGAGCCTCTGCTCAAGCTCCTCAAGAGCGCCGCGGCCAATGCCGAGAACAACCACGGCATGGACCCCGAGAAGCTCTATGTGTCCGAGACCTTCGCCAACCCCGGCCCCATCATCAAGCGCATCATGCCCCGGGCTCAGGGCCGCGCCTATCGGATCAACAAGAGAACATCCCACGTCACCATCGTGGTGGCAGAACGCTAAGGGAGGAGGCAGAATCAATGGGACAGAAAGTCAATCCCCACGGCCTGCGCGTGGGCGTTATCAAGGATTGGGACTCCCGCTGGTATGCCCGCAATGAAAAAGTGGGCGACCTGCTGGTCGAGGACAACAAGATCCGCAGCTACCTGAAGAAGACCCTGTATTCCGCCGGCATCCCGAAGATCGAGATCGAGCGGGACAGCGCCAAGGTGCGCATCTATCTGCACTGTGCCCGTCCCGGCGTGGTCATCGGCAAGGGCGGCACCGAGATCGAGCGCATCCGCCTGCAGGTGGAGAAGATGATCGGCAAGAGCGTGGCCCTCAACATCGTGGAGGTCAAGAGCCCGGATATGAACGCCCAGCTCGTGGCCGAGAACATCGCCCAGCAACTGGAAAAGCGCATCGGCTTCCGCCGGGCCATGAAGAACGCCATGGGCCGCGCCATGCGCATGGGCGCCCGCGGCATCAAGACCCAGGTGTCCGGCCGTCTGGGCGGCGCCGAGATTGCCCGCACCGAGCACTATCACGACGGCACCATCCCCCTGCAGACCCTCCGCGCCGACATCGACTACGGCTTTGCCGAGGCTGCCACCACTTACGGCCGCATCGGCGTGAAGGTGTGGATCTACAAGGGCGAGATCCTCTCCCAGGCCCTGCGGACCACCCCCCGCACCTTGGACACCAAGAACTTTAAGGAGCGTCCCGACCGTCCCCGCCGCCGCGATGGCGACCGGAAGTTCGGCGACCGGAAGCCCGGCTTCGGCGGTCAGCGCCAGGGCGGCTTCGGCGGCCAGCGTCCCCAGGGCGGTTTCGGTGGCCAGCGTCCAGCCGGCCAGGGCTTCCGCCCCAACAACAACCGGCCGGCGGCCCCCCGTCCCGCCGCTCCCGCCACTCCTAAGGAAGGAGGCGCCAACTAATGCTGCTGCCTAAGAGAGTCAAATACCGCCGCGTCCACCGCGGCCGCATGAAGGGTAAGGCCACCCGCGGTAACACCGTTACCTATGGTGAGTTTGGCCTGCAGGCCACCGAGCCCGCCTGGATCACCTCCAACCAGATCGAGGCCGCCCGTATCGCCATGACCCGCTACACCAAGCGTGGCGGTAAGGTCTGGATCAAGATCTTTCCTGACAAGCCGGTGACCGAGAAGCCTGCCGAGACCCGCATGGGTTCCGGTAAGGGCTCCCCCGAGTATTGGGTGGCTGTGGTCAAGCCCGGCCGCGTCATGTTCGAGATTGCGGGCGTCTCTGAAGAGATCGCCCGTGAGGCCCTGCGTCTCGCTTCCCACAAGCTGCCCGTCAAGTGCAAGATCGTGGCGAAAGAGACCGCCGAGACCGAGAATGGTGGTGAATAATGATGAAGGCAACTGAGGTACGCAAGATGTCCGCCGCCGAGCTGGACAGCAAGCTGGTGGAACTGAAGAAGGACCTGTTCCAGCTCCGGCTCCAGCACGCCACCAATCAGCTCGACAACCCCGTCCGCATTGCGGAGGTCAAGAAAGACATTGCCCGAGTCAAAACCATGATCCGTGAGCAGCAGCTCGCAGGCCGATAAGAAGGAGGAAATAGAACATGGAAAACAGAACTTCTTCCCGCAAGACCAGAGTCGGCCTGGTTGTCTCGGACAAGATGGATAAGACCGTGGTGGTGGCCATCGCCGACCGTGTGGCCCACCCCCTGTATAAAAAGATCGTCAAGAGCACCTACAAGCTGAAGGCCCATGACGAGAACAACGAGTGTGGCATCGGCGACCGCGTGCGGGTCATGGAGACCCGCCCCCTGTCCAAGGACAAGCGGTGGCGCGTCGTCGAGATCATCGAAAAAGCGAAGTAAGGAGGTGCCGTTATGATTCAGCAGGAGTCCTACCTGAAGGTGGCCGATAATACCGGCGCCAAAGAGATTAAGACCATCCGGGTACTGGGTGGTTCCAAGCGTAAGTTCGGCAACATCGGCGACGTGGTCGTGGCTTCCGTCCGCAAGGCCCAGCCCGGCGGCACCGTGAAGAAGGGCGAGGTCGTCAAGGCCGTCATCGTCCGCTCCGCCCGCGGCGTCCGCCGCGCCGACGGCAGCTATGTCCGCTTCGACGACAACGCCGCCGTGCTCATCAAGGACGACAAGAACCCCAGAGGGACCCGTATCTTTGGGCCCGTGGCCCGCGAGCTGCGCGACAAGGATTACATGAAGATCCTGTCCCTGGCTCCCGAAGTGCTGTAAGGGGGTAGGAGAGAACAATGAAGAATATGAGCATTCGTAAGGATGACACCGTGATCGTCCTGTCCGGCAAGGACAAGGGCAAGAAGGGCAAGGTCCTGACGGTCATGCCCAAGGACGGCAAGGTCATCGTGGAGAAGGTCAACGTCATCTCCCGCCACCAGAAGCCCCGCAAGCAGGGCGAAGAGGGCGGCATCATCAAGCGCGAGGCCCCCATCTACGCCTGCAAGGTCATGCGGGTGTGTCCCAAGTGCGACAAGCCCACCCGGCCCGCCCACAAGACTCTGGCCGACGGCAAGAAGGTCCGCGTCTGCAAGAAGTGCGGCGCTGAAATCTGAGAGAGGAGGAGAGATCTAACATGTCTGAGAAAATGCCCAACCTGAAGAAAAAGTATCAGGATGAAGTCGCTCCTGCTCTGATGCAGAAGTTCGGCTACAAGAGCCCCATGCAGATCCCCCGCCTGGACAAGATCGTGGTCAACTGCGGCTGCGGCGAGGCCCGGGACAACTCCAAGGTGCTGGAGGCCGTCGTCAGCGACCTGACCACCATCACCGGCCAGAAGGCCATCATTACCAAGGCCAAGAAGTCCGTTGCCAACTTCAAGCTCCGCGAGGGCATGAACATCGGCGCGAAGGTCACCCTCCGCGGCGACCGCATGTGGGAGTTCCTGGACCGCCTGTTCAATGTGGCCCTGCCCCGTGTCCGCGATTTCCGCGGCATCAACCCCAACGCCTTTGACGGCCGCGGCAACTACGCCATGGGCATCAAGGAACAGCTCATCTTCCCCGAGATCGAATACGACAAGATCGACAAGATCCGGGGCATGGACATCGTGATCACCACCACTGCCCGGACCGACGAAGAGGCCAAGGAGCTGCTGACCCTGGTCGGCGCGCCCTTCGCCACGAAGTAAGGAGGAGAACCCAAAATGGCTAAGAAATCCATGATCCTCAAGCAGCAGGCTGAGCCCAAGTTCTCCACCCGGCGCTACAACCGGTGCAAGATCTGCGGCCGCCCCCACGCCTACCTGCGGGACTACGGCATCTGCCGTATCTGCTTCCGCGAGCTGGCTTACAAAGGTCAGATTCCCGGGGTCAAAAAGGCGAGCTGGTAACACCAGCCCGCCTTCCCCCGTGTTTTTGAACATCCCACGGCAGGACGGTTAACAGGTCGGAGCCGCAGACTCCGATACCTTGCCGCCTTAACGGGCCCTTTCAAAGGCCCGTAACTCTGATAGGAGGTAACACTCATGCACATCACGGACCCCATTGCGGATATGCTCACCCGCATCCGCAACGCCAACAACGCGAAGCATGACACCGTGGACGTTCCCGCGTCCAACATGAAAAAGTCCATCGCGCAGATCTTGCTGGAGGAAGGCTATATCAAGAACTTCCAGCTCATCGACGACGGTACGCAGGGCGTCATCCGCATCACCCTGAAGTACCTGCCCGGCAAGGAGAAGGTCATCACCGGCCTTCGCCGTGTTTCCAAGCCCGGCCTGCGGGTCTACGCCGGAGCCGAAGAGCTCCCCCGCGTCCTGCGTGGTCTGGGTATCGCTATCGTGTCCACGTCCAAGGGCGTCATGACCGACAAGGCTGCCCGTGCAGCCCATGTCGGCGGTGAAGTCCTGGCCTTCGTGTGGTAAGGGAGGGAGAGAGAAATGTCTAGAATCGGAAGAACGCCCATCTCTGTCCCCGCCGGCGTGGAAGTCAAGATCGGCGACGACAATCTGGTGACCGTGAAGGGCCCCAAGGGCACCCTCACCCAGAAGCTCAGCTCCGCCATGACCCTCACCCAGGAGGGCGGCGAGCTGCATGTGACCCGGCCCAACGACCTGAAGGAGAACCGCTCCCTCCACGGCCTGACCCGCACCCTGCTGCACAACATGGTGGTGGGCGTGACCGAGGGCTTTAAGAAGGAGCTGGACGTCAACGGCGTCGGCTACCGTGTGGCCAAGGACGGCAAGAAGCTGGTCATGAACATCGGCTTCTCTCACCAGGTCACCATGGAAGAGCCCGAGGGCATCACCATCGACGTGCCCAATCCCAACAAGATCATCATCTCCGGCGCTGACAAGCAGAAGGTGGGCCAGTTTGCCGCCGAGGTCAGAGAGAAACGTCCCCCCGAGCCTTATAAGGGCAAGGGTATCAAATACACTGACGAGGTCATCCGCCGCAAGGAAGGCAAGACCGGCGTCAAGAAGAAATAAGGAGGTGTGCCTAAATGATCAAGAGACCGAATACCAACGCCCAGCGGCTTAAGCGCCATAAGCGCGTGCGTTCCAAAATTTCCGGCACGCCCGAGCGTCCCCGTCTGAACGTGTTCCGCAGCGAGACCAACATCTATGCCCAGATCATCGACGATGTGGCAGGCAAGACCCTGGTCTCCGCCTCTTCCCTGGAGAAGGGCTTCGCGTGCGACGGCACCAAGTCTGACGCCGCCAAGCAGGTGGGCCAGATGGTGGCCGAGCGCGCCAAGGCCGCCGGCATCACCACCGTGGTGTTCGACCGCGGCGGCTATGTCTACCACGGCCGGGTCGCTGCTCTGGCTGAGGGCGCCCGCGAGGGCGGCCTGGAATTTTAAGGGGAGGAGAAAACGAACATGGCTAGATTTGAAAGAGAACCCAGCGAGTTCACCGAGAAGCTCGTTTCTCTGAACCGCGTGTCCAAGACCGTCAAGGGCGGCCGCGTGATGAAGTTTGCCGCTCTGATGGTAGTGGGCGACGAGAAGGGCCGGGTTGGCTTCGGCACCGGCAAGGCCGCCGAGGTGCCCGAGGCCATCCGCAAGGGCATCGAGGACGCCAAGAAGAACATGTGCACCATTACCCGCTCCGGCACCACCATCCCCCACGAGGTGATCGGTGAGTTCGGCGCTGGCCGCGTGCTTCTGAAGCCCGCCGCCCCCGGTACCGGCATCATTGCCGGCGGCCCCGTCCGCGCCGTCATGGAAGCGGCCGGCATCCGGGACATCCGCGCCAAGTGCCTGCGCTCCAACAACCCGCAGAACGTGGTCTCCGCGACCTTCGAGGGCCTGAAGGCCCTCCGCGGTCCCGAGGAGATCGCCCGTATCCGCGGCAAGAGCGTGGAAGAAATCGTAGGTTAAGGAGGGCTTGAACCATGGCTAAGCTGAACATTAAGCTGGTCAAGAGCCTGAACGGCCGCATCGCCAAGCATAAGGCGACTGCCGAGGCTCTTGGGCTTCGTAAGATCGGCGACACCACCGTGCAGCCCGACAATGAGGCCACGCGCGGCAAGATCGCCCACATCGGTTACCTTCTGCAGGTGACCGAGGAAAAGTGAGGAGGTGCGCACCATGAATCTGCATGATCTGTCTCCGGCTGAGGGCTCTGTGAAGAGCAACTACCGGAAGGGCCGGGGCCACGGTTCCGGCAACGGCAAGACGGCCGGCCGCGGCCACAAGGGCCAGAAGGCCCGCTCCGGCGGCGGCGTCCGCGTCGGGTTCGAAGGCGGCCAGATGCCTCTGGCCCGCCGTATCCCCAAGCGGGGCTTCCACAACATCTTTGCCAAGCCCCTGGAGATCGTCAACGTCTCTGCCCTGAATAAATTTGAGGACGGCGCTACCGTCAATGTTTGCGATCTGCTGGAAAAGGGTATCCTTTCCAAGTGCGAATATGGCGTGAAAATCCTGGGCAACGGCAGCGTCAGCAAAAAGCTGACGGTCCGCGCCACCGCGTTCTCCGCCTCCGCCAAGGAGAAGATCGAGGCTGCCGGCGGAAAGGCGGAGGTGGTCTGACGTGATCCAGACCATCAAAAACGCCTGGAAAATTGAAGAGCTGCGCAAGAAGATCCTTTTCACCGTCTTTGCTCTGCTGATTTTCCGGCTGGGTTCCGCCGTGCCCGTGCCCTTCGTGGACACCCAGGCGCTGGGGACCTATCTGGATAGTATGAGCGGCACCATTTTCGGCCTGATGAACGCCATGAGCGGCGGCAGCTTCAGTACGGCAACGGTATTCGCACTGTCCATCCAGCCCTATATCAACAGCTCCATCATCATCCAGCTCCTCACCGTCGCCATCCCCGCCCTGGAGCGTCTCCAGAAGGACGGCGGCGAGGAGGGCCGGAAGAAGATTGCGGCCATCACCCGCTACACCACCGTGGGTATTGCACTGCTTCAGGGCTTCGGCTACTACACCCTCATCAAGGCCAACGGCCTGCTGGACCTGGGCGACATGAACGGCGTTTGGGCCGGTGTGGTCATCGTGGCGTCCTTCGTGGCCGGCTCCGCCTTTATCATGTGGCTGGGTGAGCAGATCACCGAGTTCGGTATCGGCAACGGCATCTCCATCATCCTGTTCGCCGGTATCGTCTCCCGCGGTCCGTCCATGGTCATGAGCATGTATACCGGCGTCACCCGCTGGCTCAACCCTCTGACCACCGAGCAGATGAGCAGCCTGAACTGGACGGCGGAACAAATCGCCGCCTATCAGAAGAGCCTGCTGCACCCCGCCTTTATCCCTGTCATCATCATCGGCATGCTGGCCCTGATCGTCTTTATCGTCTTCATCCAGAATGCCGAGCGCCGCATCCCCGTCCAGTACGCCAAGCGCGTGGTGGGCCGGAAGATGTACGGCGGCCAGGCCAGCCACATCCCCATGAAGGTGAACATGTCCGGCGTGCTGCCCATCATCTTCGCCCAGTCCATCGCTGCGCTGCCGGCCACCATCGGCATGTTTGCCGGTAAGACCGTGGACAGCGAGGGCTTCTGGGGCGGCTTCCTGAAGCTGTTTGACACCAGCGGCGTGGCCTATATCATTATCTACTTCCTGCTGATCCTGGGCTTCAGCTACTTCTATTCCACCATCCAGTTCAACCCCATCGAGGTGGCCAACAACCTGAAGAAGAACGGCGGCTTCATCCCCGGCTTCCGGCCGGGCAAGCCCACCGCCGACTTTATTCAAAAGGTGCTCAACAAGATCACCCTGTTCGGGGCGTTGTATCTGTCCGTCATCGCCATCCTGCCCATCGTGACCGGTAATATCTTCGGTTACAGCAACCTGGCCATCGGCGGCACCTCCATCATCATCGTCGTGGGCGTGGCTCTCGAGACCGTGAAGGCCATGGAGGCCCAGATGCTGATGCGCCACTACAAGGGCTTTTTGGAGTAAGGAGGTGCTGGGGGAATGAAACTGATTCTGCTGGGACCTCCAGGCGCCGGAAAAGGCACCCAGGCCGAGATCCTCTCCAAGGATTTGGCCATCCCGACCATCTCCACCGGAAACATCCTCCGGGCCGCCGTCAAGGCGGGCACGCCCATCGGCCGGAAGGCCAAGGCCTTCATGGACGCGGGCAAGCTGGTCCCCGATGCGGTCATCATCGGAATCATCCGGGAGCGGCTGGAAGAGGCGGACTGCGCCAATGGCTTTATCCTGGACGGGGTGCCCCGCACCATCGCCCAGGCCGAGGCTCTGGAGGAGGCCGGCGTCCTCTTTGACGCTGTCATCTCCCTGGAGGTCTCCGACGAGGCCATTGTCAAGCGCATGGACGGCCGCCGGGTCTGCACCCACTGTGGTACCCCCTTCCATGTGGAAACCAAGCCTCCCAAGGCCGAGGGCGTCTGTGATGCCTGCGGCGGCGCCCTCATCGAGCGCGACGACGACAAGCCGGAGACGGTACGCGCCCGGCTGACGGTCTACCACGAGGAGACCGAGCCTTTGAAGCACTTCTATGAGAAGCGCGGCAAGCTCCGCACCGTGCCCGGCGATCTGGGCACCATTGAGGAGACGACGAAGGCCATCGAAAGGGCTCTGGAGGCCGCCCATTGAACATGATTTCCTTAAAATCCCCCCGCGAGATCGAGCTGATGCGCCGGGCCGGCGCCCTGACGGCTCAGGCCCGTGCGCTGGCCGGCTCCATGGTCGAACCGGGTGTCACCACCCTGGAGATTGACCACGCCGTCCGGGACTTTATCCGTTCCCACGGGGCAGAGCCCTCCTTTCTGAATTATGGGGGCTATCCCGGCTCCGCCTGCATCTCCATCAACGATGTGGTCATCCACGGCATTCCGGACCACCGGAAGCTGATGGAGGGCGATATCGTCAGCGTGGACGTGGGCGCCTATCTGGAGGGCTTCCACGGCGACTGCTGCGCCACCTTCCCCTGCGGCAAGGTGAGCGACGCGGCCATGGACCTGATCCAGGTCACTCGCCAGAGCTTCTTTGAGGGGCTCAAAATGGCGCGGCAGGGCAATCGGGTCTCCGACATTTCCCACGCGGTGCAGCAGTATGTGGAAAAGCATGGCTACTCCGTGGTGCGGGACTTCGTGGGCCACGGCGTGGGCGCCAAGCTCCACGAGCCCCCGGAGGTCCCCAACTTCGGACCCGCGGGACACGGGGCCAGGCTGCTGCCGGGTATGGTCATCGCGGTGGAGCCCATGGTGAATGCCGGCGACTGGCCGGTCCGGGTCCTGAAGGACAAGTGGACCACCGTCACCGTGGACGGCTCGCTGGCCGCCCATTACGAGAACACCATCCTCATCACCGAGGGAGAGCCGGAGCTGCTCACCCCCATCGGAGACAGCCCTTATGTATGACGTGGGGCAGATCGTCCGCTCCCTGGCCGGGCACGACAAACAGGGGCTCTTCTGCGTGATCGGCGCGCAGGGGGAGCACCTGCTGCTGGCCGACGGAAAGCGGCGCAGAGTGGCGTCGCCCAAGCGCAAAAAGTGCGGCCATGTGTCGCCGCTGGGCGCATCCGGGCATCCGGCCGTCCAGAAGCTGAAGAGCGGCCAGCCGGTGTCCGACCGGGAGCTGCGGAGGGCGCTGGGCGCCTTCCGGGACGAGTTAGGTAGAGACCAAGGAGGGAATTAGGCTTGGCAAAAAGCGACATGATCGAGCTGGAAGGTGTCGTCACCGAGGCTCTGCCCAACACCACCTTCCATGTGGACATCGGAAACGGGCACATCATCCTGGCCCACATCTCTGGAAAACTCCGCATGAATTTTATTCGAATTCTGCCTGGGGACAAGGTAACGGTGCAGATGTCGCCGTATGATCTGACCCGGGGCCGGATCACCTGGCGGTCGAAATAAGACCGCTGACGACCCAAAAACGACCGGCGGCACAGGGCCTTGCCCGCTGACCGCCGGGGCCATCAAGGCATTCAGGAGGTTTATGACATGAAAGTTAGACCGTCCGTGAAGCCCATGTGCGAGAAGTGCAAGATCATCAAGCGCAAGGGCAAAGTCATGGTCATTTGCGAAAACCCCAAGCACAAGCAGAGACAAGGTTAAAGGAGGCGCTGAAGAAATATGGCACGTATTGCCGGCATTGACCTGCCGAAGGATAAGAGAGTCGAGATCGGCCTCACCTATATCTACGGCATCGGGCGCACCAGCGCCAACAAAATCCTGAAGGAAGCCGGGATCAATCCCGACACCCGGGTAAAAGACCTGACCGACGCCGACGAGGCGAAGCTGCGCGAGGTCATCGCCAACAGCTATACCGTGGAGGGCGACCTGCGCCGCGACGTGGCGATGGACATTAAGCGCCTGACCGAGATTGGCTGCTACCGCGGCATCCGTCACCGCAAGGGCCTGCCGGTCCGCGGCCAGCGCAGCAAGACCAACGCCCGTACCCGCAAGGGTCCGAAGCGCACGGTTGCCAACAAGAAGAAGTAAGGGAGGGATATGAACAATGGCTGCGAATACCAAGGGCAAAAAAGTGGTGCGTAAGCGCCGCGAGCGTAAGAATATCGAGAAGGGCGCCGTGCATATCCGCTCTTCCTTCAATAACACCATGGTCACTGTGACCGACACCCAGGGCAACGCCCTGAGCTGGGCCTCCTCCGGCGGCCTGGGCTTCCGCGGCTCCCGGAAATCCACCCCCTTCGCCGCCCAGACGGCTGCTGAGACTGCCGCCAAGGCCGCGATGGAGCATGGACTCAAGAGCGTGGAAGTGTACGTGAAGGGCCCCGGTTCCGGCCGTGAGGCCGCGATCCGCGCGCTGCAGGCCGTGGGCCTGGAAGTCACCCTCATCAAGGACGTGACGCCCATCCCCCACAATGGCTGCCGCCCGCCCAAGCGCCGCCGCGTCTGATTTAGAGGAGGTAAGAATATGGCAAGAGATACCGGAGCGGTCTGCCGCAAGTGCCGTCGGGAAGGCCAGAAGCTGTTCCTGAAGGGCGACCGCTGCTATACCGACAAGTGCGCCGTTGAGCGCCGCCCCTTTGCGCCCGGCCAGCATGGCAACGCGAGGAACAAGAAGATGAGCGAGTACGGCATGCAGCTTCGTGAAAAGCAGAAGGCCCGCCGCTACTACGGCGTGCTGGAGAGCCAGTTCCGCAAGTACTATGAGATGGCCAACGCCAAGAAAGGCGTCACCGGCGAGAACCTGCTGTCCATTCTGGAGACCCGCCTGGACAACGTGATTTACCGCCTGGGCTTCGCCATGAGCCGGCCCGAGGCCCGTCAGCTTGTCCGTCACGGCCACTTCACCATCAACGGCAAGAAGGTGGATATCCCCTCCTACCTGGTGAAGCCCGGCGAAGTCATCGCTCTGAAGGATTCCAGCCGCAGTCTGGATAAGTTCAAGGGCTCCCTGGAGGCCAACGGCTCCCGTCCCGCTCCCAAGTGGCTCGATTTTGACCAGAATACGCTCACGGCCAAGGTGGTGGCCTTCCCCGCCCGGGAGGACATCGACCTGCCCATCGAGGAGCATCTGATCGTCGAGTTGTATTCCAAGTAATCCTTAATACCCTCGACTCATGGAAGCGAGGGGCCGCCGCCTGCGGGCCGGCGTCCAAAACCGGCCCGGCGGCCCCGTGAATGACGATACGGCGGATGCACCCGTCCGCCGCCGCAACAAGGAGGGTAACTATCACATGGTAGAAATCGAAAAGCCGCGCATCGAATGCGTGGAGAATCCCGGTGACGGCTCCTACGGCAAGTACGTGGTCGAGCCCCTGGAGCGCGGCTATGGCACGACTCTGGGCAACTCCCTGCGCCGCATCCTGCTCTCGTCTCTGCCCGGTACCGCGGTCACCTCCATCAAGATCGCCGGTATCCAGCATGAGTTCTCCACCATCCCTGGCGTAAAGGAAGACGTGACGGAGATCGTCCTCAACGTGAAGGGCATCATCGCCAAGCTGCACTCCGAGGGCGTGAAGACGGTGTATATCGAGATGAGCGGCGAGGGTGAGGTCACGGCCGGCGACATCAAGGCGGACGGAGAGGTGGAGGTGCTCAACCCCACCCACCACATCGCCACCCTGGGTCCCGACGCCACCCTCAACATGGAGCTCACCCTGTCCCACGGTCGGGGCTATGTCCCCGCTGACCGGAACAAGCCCGCCCAGACCATCATCGGGCTCATCCCGGTGGACTCCATCTACACCCCCGTCAAGAAGGTCAACTACACGGTGGAGAACACCCGCGTGGGCGACCTGACCGACTTTGACAAGCTGACGCTGGAGGTGTGGACCAACGGCACCATCACGGCCCGGGACGCCGTGAGCCTCGGTGCCCGCATCCTGTGCGACCACTTCATGCTGTTCACCGACCTGAGCGAGACCATGGGCAACAAATCCACCGTGGTGGAGAAGGCCGAGGCGCAGCGCGACAAGGTGCTGGAGCTGACCATCGAAGAGCTGGATCTGTCGGTCCGGTCCTTCAACTGCCTCAAGCGGGCCAACATCAACACGGTGGAGGACCTGATCTCCAAGACCGAGGACGAGATGATGAAGGTGCGCAATCTGGGCCGGAAGAGCCTGGAAGAGGTCATCAACAAGCTGGCTATGATGGGCCTGTCCCTGGCCAGCGACGAGAACAACTGACAGAGGCTTCCGGGCGGCGGTTCCGTCGCCCAGGAGCGCAGAAGAGCAGTCCGGGGGCATGTAACGTCCCCTCCCGGACACGGCCCGTCCGATGCCGCCCGTCCGGGCGGCGCTCTTCCGAGGGAAGGACCCTCAGGACGAATTTACGATGGATTTCGCCGCGCGAAATGCCTATAGGAGTTGAGTCAAATGTCCGGATACCGCAAGCTGGGCAAGCCGACCGATCAGCGGAAGGCGATGCTGCGCGCCATGGTGACCTACCTGCTGGAGAACGGTCAGATCAAGACCACCGTTACCCGTGCCAGGGAAGTGGCCCCCATGACCGAGAAGATGATTACCCTGGCCAAGAAGAATAACCTGGCCACCTACCGTCAGGCTCTGGCCTTCATCACCAAGGAGGACGTGGCCAAGAAGCTGTTTGATGAGATCGGCCCCAAGTATGCTGACCGTGACGGCGGCTACACCCGTATCGTCAAGATCGGCCCCCGCCGCGGCGACGCCGCTGAGATGGCCATCATCCAGTTGGTGTAAGCCTTCCAGAGCACAAGCGCCCCCACCGCGCCCCAGGCTGCGGCGGGGGCCTTTTTGTACCACTGCCATTGCAAAAGCAGGGAAAAAGTGCTAAGATGGAGGAAAATTTTGAGATATGGAGTGCAGGGGACAATGGAATTTGCAAAACGGATGGAGCGCTTCGAGACCGGCATCTTTTCCAAGCTGCTGGACCTGAAGAGCGCCCGACTGGCGGCGGGCGGCACGGTAGTGGATATGAGCATCGGCGCGCCCAATCTGGCGCCGGCGGAGCACGTGATGCGGGCCTTGGCCGACGCAGCCATGGACCCCAAAAACTACATCTACGCCATTCAGGATCTGAATGAGCTGCATCAGGCGGTGGCGGCCTGGTATCAGCGGCGCTACGGGGTGACGCTGGACCCGGCGGCGCAGATCACCTCGCTGCTGGGCTCCCAGGAGGGGCTGGCCCATATTGCGCTGACCCTGGCCGACGAGGGGGACGTGGTGCTGGTGCCCGACCCCTGCTACCCGGTCTTTGCCGACGGGCCCAAGCTGGCCGGGGCGGAGCTGCACTATATGCCGATGAAGCCGGAGAAGGACTTCGTCATCGACCTGCGGGATATCCCCACGGAGGTGGCCAAGCGGGCCAAGCTGATGGTGGTGTCCTACCCCAATAACCCCACTACGGCCATGGCTCCCGACGCCTTCTACCGCGACCTGATCGCCTTTGCCCGGGAGTACGGGATCGGCGTCCTCCACGACAACGCCTACAGTGAGCTAGTCTACGACGGGGCGCAGTGGGGCAGCTTCCTGCGTTTTGAGGGGGCTGCCGACGTGGGCGTGGAGTTCAATTCCCTCTCCAAGACCTACGCTCTGGCCGGGGCCCGGGTGGGCTTCTGCGTGGGTAACGCCGAGATGGTGGGGCAGTTGGCCAAGCTAAAGTCCAATATGGACTACGGCATGTTCCTGCCCGTCCAGCGGGCGGCCATCGCCGCCATTACCGGAGATCAGAGCTGTGTGGAGACCACCCGGCGGGCCTATGAGGCGCGGCGCAACTACCTGTGCGACGGCCTGACCGCCCTGGGCTGGAACGTCCCCCGGTGTTCCTCCACCATGTTTGTGTGGGCCAAGATCCCGGAGGGATTTGGGGATTCCCAGCACTTTTGTGAGCAGCTCCTCCAGCGTACCGGCCTGCTGGTGACGCCGGGCAGCGCCTTCGGCCCCTCGGGAGAGGGCTATGTGCGCCTGGCCCTGGTGCGTACCGAGGCGGAGATGAAGCTGGCCCTGGACAACATCCGGGAAAGCCGTCTGCTGGTCTGAAAAAGCCAAGCCCCAGGGTCCCCGGAAAGGCATTGCCTTTCCGGGGACCCTGGGGCTTTATGGCCCTTTGGAGCGGCAGCCGCCGCTTTTTCCGGCCCTACTCCATCAGCCCGTACTTTACCTTGATGCGCTCCAGCTTTTCCAGCATGGGTTCGGCGGCAAACCAGAGGAACAGGAAGGTGGCGATTGCCTGGATCAGGTCCATGGGAAAGCCGGAGAGGTAATAGGTCAGCAGGACCGCTCCATTGAGCGCCTGAGACCACAACAGGGCGGACACCGGATTCATGATCCCGCCATAGACCACGATGGCCGACAGCGCGCCGAAGACGGCCAGCGAGACCCGGCTGCGGCGGAGCAGCCCCCTGCGGAACAGGAGGCCCGCCAGAAAGCCGATGATGCCCATGGCGAACATCTGATAGGGAGTCCACGGCCCCTGGGCGAAGAGAAGGTTGGACAGCAGCATGGTCATAGCTCCCACCAGGAAGCCGGCCTCCCCCCCGAAAGCCACGCCGGCCAGAATCGTAAGGGCCATCACCGGCTTGCACTGGGGCAGCATGAATAACGCCGCCCGGCCCGCCACGGCCACCGCGCAGAGCACTGCGATGACCACCAGCTCCCGGGCTTGGGGCTTTCTCCCCTCGAAGAGAAGGAAGAAGGGCGCCATACACTCCAGCAGGATCAGCAGGGAGATGAAGTAATACTTCTTGTTGTCCAGATAAAAAAGCCCCACGAAGAGGGTCACCGGGATCAGCAGCAGGATCATGACCGCCGCCGCCACAGTGCGCTTGGGGAGCCTGCGCCGCTCCCGCGGGACCTGGATGGGAACCACAGGGGGTGGGGCCCGGCGGCTGACCGCCAGGGTAAAGACCAGCAGAGCGGCCAGGAGAAGGGCGTCCAGCTTGAGATGGGTCATGCCGGCAGAGGAGGCCCCTGCCGCACCGATCAGGGCGGTCAGATCGGCCGCGCCCACGGCATTGCACAGCAGGAGCAGTGCAGCGGCGGCGGATACGGCGGCGATCAGCCGGCGCCACCAGGGCAGGGGCCCGGGCCGGTCGTCGGCGCTGTGTACGCCGGGGGGAGGAAGGGGCGGGGACGCCTCCGGCAGCTCCGGTTCCGGCGGCAGGGCGCCGCCGCAGGCGGCAATGACCTCCTCGGCGGTGACCGCCCCCGGCAGGCGGGCCCGGGCCATCCGGTTGGCGGCGGTGGTGTAGAAGCTGTTGCCGGAGAAAAATGCCCGGGGCGGGCCCTCTGTGACGATCGTCCCATCAAAAAACAGCGCGCAGCGGTGGGCGTAGCGGGCGCAGAACTCAATGTCGTGGCTGACCATAAGGACGGGCACCCCCCGGCGCAGGAGCCGCTGCAGGATCTCGGCCAGAGTCTGCTTAAACCCGGCGTCCAGCCCCTTGGTGGGCTCGTCCAGCAGCAGGACGTCCGGCTCCAGCAGCAGGATCTTGGCCAGAGCGGCCCGCTGCTGCTCGCCGCCGGAGAGGTCGTAGGGGTGCCGGTCCAGCAGCTCCTCCAGACGGCACAGCGTCACCGCACGGGCGACCTGCTCCTCCTGCGCGGCCCTGGGCAGCGGTCGGCCCTTCAGAAGCTCGAAAAGGTCCTCACGCACCGTCTTTTTCACAAACAGGGCCTGGGGGTTCTGGGGCAGTACGCCCAGCCGGCCCACCGTCTCCAGCTCCCCGCGGCAGGGCTGCAGCAGGCCGGAGAGCAGCTTCAGGCTGGTGGTCTTGCCGGTGCCGTTCCCCCCCAGCAGGGCCAAGAATTCCCCCCTCCGCACCGTAAGGGACAGGCCCTTCACCACGTCGGGCAGGTCCTTTTCATACTTGAACCACAGGTCCCGGGCGGTGATGGCGGCCTCCGGCGGATAGGCGTGCCGCTGCTCCTCCGGGAGCGCTCCCAGGGGGTGAGCGGCGGCGAAACGGCCCAGCCAGTCCCGTCCCTCCCGGACGGTGACGGGGCAGGGGGAGGAATCCCCCACCGCCGCCCAGATGCGCATGGGTGCGGGCATGGCCTGGAACATGGCGTGGCCGGCGTCCTTCAGGGCGGCGCCCACCTGGCTGGGGGTGCCGGTGCACAGGAGCTTGCCCCGGTCCAGCACCGCCACGCGGCCGGCCAGGGGGAAGGCATCTTCCAGCCGGTGCTCGGTGAGGAGAATGGTGGTGCCCAGCTCTCGGTTGATCTTGCCCAGAGTGGCCAGGAAATCGGCCGCGGCGATGGGGTCCAACTGACTGGTGGGCTCGTCGAGAATCAGCACAGAGGGCTGCATGGCCATGACCGAGGCCAGGTTCAAAAGCTGCTTCTGTCCGCCGGACAGCTCGGCTACGTTTTTGTAAAACCAGGTCTGGATACCGAAAAAGGAGGCCATTTCGGCCACCCGCCGGCGGATGGTGGGGGTGTCGTAGCCCAGGCTCTCCAGGCCGAAGGCCAGCTCATGCCACACCTTATCGGTGACGAGCTGGTTCTCCGGGGACTGGAGCACGAAGCCAATGCGCGCCGCCTGCTCCCGCTGGTCCAGCTCGTCCAGGGGGACGCCCTCAAAGCGGATCTCCCCCAGCCGGTGGCCATGGGGGGCCAGCACCGTCTTGAGCTGGCGCAGCAGGGTGGATTTGCCGCAGCCCGAAGGGCCGCACAGCACCCAAAATTCCCCCGACCGGACGGTCAGGTCCAGCCGGTCCAGGGCGGGGACCGCCTGCCCAGGGTAAAAGAAGGTCAGGTCATGGATCGCAAACGTGTCCACTGGCGATCCTCCCTTCGATCTATGATGACCGGCGTCAGGCACAAAAGCCCGAACGCCAGCAGCCCGGAGAGGCTCCAGCCGTCCCGGGGGGCCAGGCGGAAGGTGGGAAAGTAGCGGCAGGCAAAGCCGCCCGCCCCCCACATGGACAGGATATAGCCGCCCAGAGCCCCCAGCCACCAGAGGGCGGCCTGGTCCCGGTCGTCCAGACGATAGATGGAAAAGGCGGTCCGCCCCGGCAGACCGTAGCCCCGGCTCTTCATGCTGTCCGCCGTCTCGAGGGCGTTTTCCAGGCACCAGGTGAGCAGGATGGAGAGGATGGTCACCCCATTGCGCAGGCGCTGTAGGAGGCTGCCGTCCGACACGTCCCGCCCGACGCAGCGCTGGGCCTGAGACACCGCCCGGGCCTGGACCTGGAACCTGGGCACGAACCGCAGGGCCATGGAGAGGACCAGGGAGAGGGCGGGGATGACCCGCCCGAAGAGATAGACGAACTTGTCGGAAGTCATCACCGCCGTATAGCAGGAAAACCAGGTGACCACGGCGGAGAGCAGGGCGGCGGCAGCCAGGCCGTAGGCAATGCTCTCCAGCGTCAGGGGGTTGCCCGAGGGCAGGTAGGTCAGGATCGTGGCCCCCTGGTGGTTGAAGGCCGGATTGATGAGGGCGGCCAGCAGCGCCGCAGGCAGAAGGTAGCGCAGGCTGCGCCGCACCGCCCGGCGCCCGTTGAGGCAGACGGCGTACCGCAGGGCGGCGGCCAGGGAGAGCAGCAGGCAGGCCGGATGCAGAAAGCACATGGTAAAGAACAGCACCAGGCCGAAATAAAGAAAGTTCACCGCCGGGTGGTAGCTGGAAAAGGCATCTCTGGATTGCAAACGCATCAGTCCATTTCAAAAAGGCGGCGCGGGGGTCTGCCGCGCCGCCCGGTATGTTACGCCCCTCCGACGGAGGAGAGGGCACCTACGTCGGCGCCCAGGTCGCAGGTGTAGAGCCATTCCACCACATCCCCCTCCTGAAGCTGGTAGCGGGAGCAGCCGTAGTTGGGGAACCAGCCGTTGACCCGGTAGGTCCAGCCGGACCCCTCGCCGCAGTCAAATTCATAGAGGTTGTGGATGCCCTCGATGTAGGCGGAGTGATAAAGGGGTGTCTCTTCAAACTCCAGGTGGATCTTGGCCTGCTTCATCTCACGCTGGAGCAGGTTGAAGACGCTCTCTCCCTCGTAAAAGGTGACCTGGGTCTCCGGAAAGATCACGCCGTCCTCCGGCACCAGCTCGGCCTTCTCCGCGTCCAGCCAATCCAGGTGGTCCAGAATGGTGTCGCACCGGACCGAGAGGGTGCAGGTGTGGGCCACGTCGGAGAAAGCCGCGTCCTGGGGGTCCACCGGCTGGGGCTTTCCCTCCGGCGCCGGGGCGGCGAGCGACGGGTCCGTACCCCCCATGCCCTGGAGGACTGAGGCTCCCGCACCGGCGGAGGGAGGCGGCGTAAGGGGCGCGGGTGTCTGCATCGGTAGAGGTGCTGCGGGCATCTCCTCCGGCATCGGGGACACGGGGAGGGCTTCCGGGGGTTCCGCCGGCTCCGGCGTGACGGCGGGAGCGGCTGAGGGGGCAGGAGTGGGGCTGACAGACGGCGCTGGGAGGACCTCCGTCTGTGCCGCGCTGGCAGAGGGCGCCGCCGGAGAGGGGACGGCCTCCGGTGCCCAGCCCCGGCTGCCCGGCGCGTTGCCGCCCAGCCAGAAGGCGCCGGCCAGCACCGCCGCCAGGAGCACCAGGATCAGAATCTGCCGCTTAGATCGGTTCCACCACATGCTGTGCCTCCTATACGAGCAGTTCGGCCCGGTCCAGCATCCGGAAGAGCATCCGGGCGACCTCACAGCGCCGGATGGCCTCCGCGGGGCGGATCGCCAGGTCGGACGGGTCCAGAATGTTCTCCTGATAACAGAAGGCCAGGCTCTCCCGCGCCCACGCCGCCGTGGTGACATAGTCGGAGAAGGAGGCCAGCAGGCTGCGCACGGCGGCGGCGTCCAGCGCCGTATCCAGACCGCACAGTCCGGCGGCCCGGGCCACCATGACGGCGGCCTCCTGCCGGGAGAGGGTGCCGTCAGGCCGGAACTTGCCGTCGCCCACGCCGCTTACGATGCCGCGGCGGTAGGCGACGTCCACGTAGGGGGCATACCACGCCTCCGGAGCCACGTCGGAAAAGACGGTCTCCCCGCCGAGGGGGCCGGCAGCCAGGCCCAGGGCCCGCACCACGATGGTGGCAAACTCCGCCCGGGTCATGGCACCGTCGGGGCGGAACAGACCGTCGTCGCCGCCGGTGATGATGCCCCGGGCGGCCAGAGCCTCCACGGCAGCCCGGTCGGCATGACCGGAGAGGTCCGGGAAGGTGACGCCGGGGGCGGTGACCGGCTGGGGCCGTACCGCCGGGTCCCTGCCCGCCGGGCCGCCCTCCGGCGCAGAGCCCGACGTTCCGGCCGCAGGGGCCGCGTCACCCATGCGGTAGAGGCTGCTGCGGCCCTCCCGGGCCCGCTGGGCGGCGGCCAGACCGTAGAGCGCCTGCTCCGTGGCCATCTGGCTGGAGCCCGTGCCCGCGCCGGTGTGGACAAACCCGGCTCCCCTCCGGTAGAAGAGCAGCAGATTGTCCAGCAGAGTAGAGCCGTTTTTGACAAAGCGGGCGTCATCCAGAGGAAGCCCCAGCTCACACAGGGCCACCAGCACCTGCACTACGCTCTCCGAATTGCTGGTGCTCCAGCTTGCAAAGCCGCCCTGCCCGTCCTGCTGACCGGACAGACAGGCCAGAGCCTCCCGGGTGGCCGCGGCCACGGCCGGCTGGTCCTGGTATTTGGCCAGGGCCTGGAGCGCCGTGGCGGTGACATCCGGGTCGGAGCCCGCGCCGTCCTCCCCCGCCAGACTCCAGCCGCCGTCGGAGCGCTGGCGGTCCAGGATGTGGTCGAGATACATCTGGCGGGTGGCCTGGGTCTCCGCCGCGGGGTTTTCCGGCATGGGGTAGTCCCCGGAATCCAGGGCGATCAGAGCCCAAATGGGACCGTTGATTCCCTGCCAGACGGTCTTGTCGTAGTCGCCCAGGGGCAGCGTCAGGTCATAGCCCGCCACATCCCGGGCATCCCGGCCGATGGCGGTCAGGGCCAGGATGACCCGGGCATATTCGGTGTACTTCTTGTCGTGGAGGATGCCGTTCCGGGCCTTAACATAGGCCTCCACCGCGTCATAGTAGCTCTGGTAGTACCCCTCCGGCACCGCATAGCCGCTGCGGGCCAGGCCCAGCACCGCCCACTCTCCGCCGATGGAGCCCACCCGGGGCTCGGGTACGGCGGCGCAGACATACTGCGCGGTGTCCGCCAGGGCGGCCTCCAGAGCGTCGTCCGATCCGGCGGCCCAGACCGGATTGGCCAGGCAGATGACTGCCGCCAGGGCCAGCAGCAGGCTGAGCCCTCTCTGACTGAATCGTTTCATCCAATCGCTCCCCCTTCTGTCATCAAAAAACGGACGTGGTGAATCCTTTGATTCACCACGTCCGTCTGTTCGCGTGGGCCCCTGTCCCTCGGCGCGCGGCGCGCCTCCGGCTTCGAGCATCATAGGTCTTCCGGCTCGCGCCATCCGGAGGTCTGACCCTGGAAACCCTCCCCGTCTGTCGTTCCGCCTTCTCAGGTTTCCCCAATGACCGACTCACGTCACGAACGACAGCCTCAAGCGCATACGGCAACGGGCAATGCTCCGGACTTTCACCGGATTCCCTCATCCCCGGGCCTGCCTGAACGGCAGCTCCTACCCGAGGACATGATGCGGCATATCAAATTTGAAGATATCCAAAAAGGGTCCCGGCCTTTTCAGACGGGACCCTTTTGATTATACCGCAGGCAGAGGAAAAGTCAACCATGCATTTTCGGCCCCCCGTTCAAGTCATTCCGAACAGACGCGGGGCAGCTTCCCGTCCAGCCGGGACAAAAAAGGCCCGGGACGGCCATCGCCGGTCCGGGCCTTTTGCTCGGCGCGCCTCTGGCTCAGCGAAAGGCGAGGTAGTGGAACAGAGAGCCGCTGCCGTTGGAATTGCTGATGCTGGCCGAGCCGCCGACGTGGACGGAAAAGCCGCTGCCGGTGATGGCCAGCACCGTCGCCCCGGTGGGCAGGAGGACGGGGTGGTCCCGCAGGGCCAGGCCCCCGTAATAGTTGCTGCTGTCCTTGCTGGCGCCGGTATTGCGGAGCAGCAGCACCGCCGTGGGCGAGAAGCCCAATTCGATGATCCGCTCCGACTCCCCGTCCCCGGTGTAGGTCCCGGTCACGGCTTCCGCCTTGCTGAACACCTCCGTGTCGATCTTGGAGAAGTTCGCGTTAAACTCCTCCCGCAAAAAACTGTCCTCCGGCTCCCACTGGGAGAGCCCGTAATGCGCGGTCTGTCCGCTTGCCATGAAGCATCCCTCCTCACTCCCCGCGCGCCCGGCAGCAGGGTAGGACGAACGGGTACACTCTGAGGGCGCGCTATGCGGAACACGCGGAGGAATCCTTCGTTACATTCCACCAATATTAGGCAAAAACGACAAAAATGAAGAAACTTATGCACCGTAGTTGTCATGGAAGCAAAGTTTTTTCCTAGAAGAGCAAAGAATTTTCTATCGTCTTTTCCCGCCCGGCCGATTACAATAGAGGCGTCCCGGGGAAAGACGTTCCCCAGCGGATGGAACCCTGCAAAAAACGATATGTATCATTTAGGAGGAAAAACGATGAAGAAGAAACTTGCTCTTGTTCTTGCAGCCGTTCTCATGTTTGCCGCCTTCGCCGGCTGCTCCGGCAGCGGCTCCGGCAGCAGCGCCTCTCCCTCCCCCTCCGCCTCTGCTCCTGCGGAGAGCCAGCCCGCTCAGGCCGGTGAGCTGAACGTGGCCGTGTTCTACTACAACTACTCCGACGTGTACATCTCCAGCGTCCGCAACAATATGGACGAGATGCTGACCGCCCTGGGCGTCAACTACGACAACTTTGACGGCGCCGGCAACCAGTCCCAGCAGACCGACCAGATCAACACCGCGCTGGCCAATGGCGCCAACCTGCTGATCGTCAACATCGTGGAGACGTCCTCCCCGGACGCCGCCCAGAACGCTGTGAACGCCGCCAAGGACGCCGGCATTCCCATCATCTTCTTCAACCGCGAGGTCTCCGACGACGTGGTGAACAGCTATGACAAGTGCGCCTTCGTGGGCACCGACGCCCCCGAGGCCGGCCACATGCAGGGCAAGCTCATCGGCGAGTACCTGCTGGCGAACTATGAGGCCGTGGATCTGAACGGCGACGGCGTCATCTCCTATGTCATGTTCAAGGGCCAGGAGGGCAACGCCGAGGCCGAGGCCCGTACCCAGTTCGGCGTGGAGGATGCCGACACCGTCCTGACCGAGGCCGGCAAGCCCGCGCTGGCCTACTACGCCGGCGACGTGGATACCAAGTATCAGGTTGACCAGAACGGCGCCTGGTCCGCCGCCGCCGCCGTGGCTTACATGGACACCATCCTGGCCGAGTACTCTGAGGCCAACGGCAACATGGTCGAGCTGATCATTGCCAACAACGACGACATGGCACTGGGCGCCATCTCCTCCCTGCAGACCGCCGGCTACAACCTGGGCGACGGCAGCAGCAAGACCATCCCCGTCTTCGGCGTGGATGCCATCGCCTCCGCCAAGCAGGCCATCGACGAGGGCAAGATGACCGGCACCATCATGCAGGACGCCGCCGGCATGGCCGAGACCATTACCACCCTGGTGGGCAACATCAAGGACGGCGCCGCCCTGATGGACAACACCGGCGACCTGAACGTGGACGAGGGCGTGGCCAAGATCCGTGTGCCCTACGGCGTGTACACCGCCGAATAAGGCAGACCCGGATACAAAACAGTACGCATCGCCCCAACCGAACACACCAACGGACGAGCGGGGCTGCCATCTGGCAGCCCCGCTTACGCCGTGGAGCCCCGGCGCCGGGCGCCTGCCGGACGGGATGCGCCCGGCGCGGCGGCTCCACACAGCAGCGCTCCTCCGGGGAGCGCCATGGAGAGGAGGAAGCATATGGATCAGCCGGCACTGCTGGAAATGAAAGGCATCAGCAAGGAATTTCCCGGCGTCAAAGCTCTGGACAATGTATCCCTGAAGGTCCGGCCCGGCACGGTGCACGCCCTGATGGGAGAGAACGGCGCAGGCAAGTCCACCCTGATGAAGTGCCTGTTCGGCATTTATAACAAGGACAGCGGCACCATCGTCCTGGATGGCAAGGAAGTCAACTTCAAGAGCTCCAAAGAGGCCCTGGAGAACGGGGTGGCCATGGTGCACCAGGAGCTCAACCAGGCCCTGACCCGCAGCGTGCAGGACAACCTGTGGCTGGGTCGCTACCCCAAGGTGGGCGGCATCATGGTCAGCGAGGCCGTCATGCGCAAGCGCACCAAGGAAATCTTTGACGAGCTGGAGGTCAAGGTAAACCCCAGCACCACCATGTCTGCCATGCCCGTGTCGCAGCGGCAGATGGTGGAGATCGCCAAGGCCGTCTCCTACGACGCCAAGGTCATTGTCTTTGACGAGCCCACCTCCTCCCTGACGGAGGTGGAGGTGGAGCACCTGTTCCGCATCATCAATATGCTCAAGGCCAAGGGCTGCGGCATCATCTACATCAGTCACAAAATGGAGGAGATCCTCCGCATCAGCGATGAAGTGACCATCATGCGCGACGGCACCTGGGTGGCCACCCGGCCGGCCAAGGAGCTGACCATGGAGGAGATCATCAAGCTGATGGTGGGACGGGAGCTCACCAACCGCTTCCCGCCCAAGACCAACGTGCCCGGCGAAGTCATCCTGGAGGTGGAGCACCTGGCGGGTAAGTACACCCGCCTAAAGGACGCATCCTTCCAGCTCCGCAAGGGGGAGATTCTGGGCATCGCCGGCCTGGACGGCTCCGGCCGTACCGAGGTGCTGGAGAATCTGTTCGGCGCCATGACCAAGGCGGGCGGCACCATCAAGCTCCATGGCCGGGTCATCCGGAACCGGACCCCCCGGGAGTCCATTAAAAACGGCTTTGCCCTGCTCACTGAGGAGCGCCGGGCCACCGGTATCTTCGGCATCCGGGACATCCGGGAGAATACGGTCATTTCCAACCTGAAAAACTATCTGGTGGGCGGCGTCTGCCTCAGCGACAAGAAAATGGAGGAAGACACCAAGTGGGCCATCGAGGCCATGCACATCAAAACCCCCAGCCAGAAGACCCAGATCCGCTCGCTGTCCGGCGGCAACCAGCAGAAGGTCATCATCGGCCGCTGGCTGCTGACCAAGCCGGAGGTGCTGCTGCTGGACGAACCCACCCGCGGCATCGACGTGGGCGCCAAGTATGAGATCTACCAGCTCATCATCGATCTGGCCAACGAGGGCAAGGGGGTTATCATGGTGTCCTCCGAGATGCCGGAGCTGCTGGGCGTCTGCGACCGCATCCTGGTCATGTCGGGCGGCCAGCTAGCCGGAGAGGTTGACGCTAAAAATACCAGCCAGGAGGAAATCCTCACCCTGGCTGCCAAATATGTTTAAGAGGGAGGAAGCCGCAATGAGTAAAGAATCCAAGGCCCTGGAGCGGCAGGCGTGGGATGCCAAGCGGGTGGGCAACCTGCTGCTGAACAACGCCCTGCTCATCCTGATGATCATCGCCGTGATCTACATAGCCGTCGTAAACCCGAACTTTCTGAAACCCGCCTCCATTATCAACATTCTGTCCCAGACGGCGGCCTATCTGCCTGCCGCATTGGGGATCGGCGGCTGCATCGTGCTCACCGGCACCGACCTGTCCGCCGGCCGTATCGTGGGCCTGACCGCCTGCATCTCGGCCTCCCTGCTCCAGAGCGCCGCCAACCTGGCCAACAAGATGTGGCCGGAGATCGGCACCCTGCCCATCTGGGTGGTCATCCCTGTGGCCATGCTCATCGGCGCGGCCTTCGGAGCCTTCAACGGCTTCTTTGTGGCCAAGTTCAAGCTCCATCCCTTCATCGTCACCCTGGGCACCCAGCTCATCGTCTACACCCTGCTGCTGCTCTACGTGCAGATGGGCAACAACAAGGGCATGGCCATCTCCAATCTGGACGCCAGCTATACCGACTTTGTCAAGGGCGAGCTCTTCCGCGTGGGCGACACCCCGGTGCCCCGGTATGTGCTCTTCGCCGTTATCCTGACGCTCATCATGTGGTTCATCTGGAATAAGACCACCTTCGGCAAGAACATGTTCGCCCTGGGCGCCAACGAGGAGGCCGCCCGTGTCTCCGGCGTCAACGTATTCCTGACCACCATCCTGGTCTTTGCCCTGGCCGGCGCCATGTATGGCTTCACCGGCTTCATCGAGGGTGCCCGGATTGGCTCCAACACCGCAAACACCGGCTTCAACTACGAGCTGGACGCCATTGCGGCCTGCGTCATCGGCGGCGTCAGCTTCGTCGGCGGCATCGGCAAGATCCGCGGCGTTATGGTGGGCGTGCTCATGCTGCGGCTGATTTTTATCGGCCTGAGTATGATGAAGGTGGACCCCAACCTACAGTACCTCATCAAGGGCGGCATCATCCTGTTTGCCTGCGCGCTGGACATGCGCAAATACCTGGTCAAGAAATAAGCCTTCCGACCTGCAAAAGGGCGCGCATCCGACGGACGCGCGCCCTTTGTATCTTTTCCCGGCCTGTGGTATACTACATGTAAGATGAAAGAGGAGGAATCTCCCATGGACCCCTATCGTGTGCTCCTGGTGGACGACGAGGAGGATATCCGGGTGGGCATCAGCCGGAAAATGGACTGGGCGGGACTGGGCTTCTCCCTGGTGGGGGAGGCGGAAAACGGCCAGGACGCGCTGGAGCTGGCCGAGCAGCTCCGGCCCGACGTGGTGCTCACCGATATCAAGATGCCCTTCATGGACGGCCTGGAGCTGTGCCGCATCCTGACCCAGCGGCTGCCGGCCGCCAAGTTCGTGGTGTTCTCCGGCTTTGACGACTTTGAATATGCCAAGCAGGCCATCCGCATGAACGTGTCGGAGTATATCCTCAAGCCCATCAACGCCCCCGAGCTGTCCGAGGTACTGCGCAAGCTGCGGGACCAGTTGGATACCGAGCGGGCCCAGCGCCAGGATCTGGAGATCCTGCGCAGCCGCTATGAGGAGAGCCTGCCTGTCCTGCGGGAGCTGTTTTATGCCCACCTGCTGGAGGGACGCATCCCTGCCGGGCAGGTCTACGACCGGGCGGCCCGGCTGGACCTGGACCTGAGCGGGAGCTCCTGGGCGGCGGCCCTCACCCACTTCGACGTGCCCCAGGCCCAGCGGGAGCTGCTCTCCCTGTCGGTGCAGCAGCTTTTGGACGAGAACCTGGGCGCGGGGACCTGCTGCGCCAAGGTGTTCCTCTACAACGACGCCATCGCCATCCTGGCCAGCTTTCCCCAGGCCGAGGCCCCCATCTACGATCTCATTGAGGAGCTGGACCGGGCCTGCAAGCTGGCCAAGAGCTATCTGAATTTGACCCTGACCGTGGGGGTAGGCGCCCCCTGCGGCTCGCCGGGGGAGCTGTCCCAGTCGGCGGCGGGGGCCCGCAGCGCGCTGGATTACCGGGTGCTGGTGGGTACGGGCCGGGCCATCTACATCGGAGATTTGGAGCCCGGTGCGGAGGCCCGCCTGGCCTTTGACGAAAACGACGAGCGGGAGCTGACCGGAGCGGTGAAGCTGGGCGGCGAGGAGGATATCCGCGCCGCGGTGGACCGCCTGGCGGACAAGCTCCGGCGGGCGGGGCTGGCCCTGTCCCAGTGCCACCTCTTCTTCCTGGAGCTGCTCACCTGTCTGCTGAAGCTCACCCGGGAGGCCGATCTGGAGCTGGAGGCCGTCTTTGGCGCCGGCTTTACCGGTGCGGTGCAGATCACCGACTTCAGCTCGCCAGAGGAGCTGGGGACCTGGTGCCTGGCGCGCTGCCTGCGCATCCGGGAGCTCATCGGCCGGCAGCGGACCGACTCGGCCTGGCGGACGGTGGAGAAGGCCAAAGCCTTTATCGCCGGGCATTACGCCGAGAGCGAGCTGTCGGTGGAGAAGCTGTGTGAGCACCTCCACCTGAGCCCGGCCTATTTTTCCACGCTGTTCAAGCGGGAGACGGGCATGAGCTTCATCGCCTATGTGACGGTGGTGCGCATGGAGAAGGCGGCCGAGCTCCTCCGGGGTACCGAGGACAAGACCTACCGGATTGCCGAGCAGACCGGCTATCTGGACCCCAACTATTTCAGCTATGTGTTCAAAAAGCATTTTGGCGTCTCTCCCACCAAGTTTCGGGCGGGGTGAGGCGCGGAAGGGAGGTGGACCGTGGGCGGATTTCTGAGCTCCATCATGGAGCGCTGGGGCAAGTTTTACCGCAGATCCAGTATCCAGGTCATCCTGTCCCTCTCCTTCACCGCCGTGGCCGTGGCGGGCATGATCTTCCTGGGGCTGACCCTGTTCCTGCGCTTCTCCGCCTCCAACAACGCCCAGCTCGCCAAGAACAGCCAGCGGGTTCTGGCCCAGGTGAATCTGAATCTGGACGCCTACCTGCGGGGCATGATGCGGGTGTCGGACACCATGTATTACCGGGTCATCAAGAATGCCGACCTGGACAGCGACAGCCTGGACGCCCAGATGGCCCTGCTCTATGAGAACAACCGGGATTCCCTGGTGTCCATCGCCGTGTTCGCCCAGAGCGGCGAGCTGGTGTCGGCCACGCCTCTGGCGACGCTGAAAAAGAGCGTCTCCCCCCAGCGGCAGGACTGGTTTGCCGCGGCGGTGGACCGGATCGAGAACCTCCACTTTTCCACGCCCCACGTCCAGAATCTGTTCGAGGACCCGGACTACCGCTACCGCTGGGTGGTCTCCCTCAGCCGGCAGGTGGAGCTGACCCGGGCGGGCTCCATCGAGGGGGGCGTGCTGCTGGTGGATATGAGCTTCAGCGGGATCGAGCAGATCTGCAAGGACGTGGAGCTGGCCTCCTCCGACGGCTACCTCTATCTCATCGACGGGGACGGGGAGATCATCTACCACCCCCGGCAGCAGCTCATCTATGCCGGACTGCTGGAGGAGAACAACCGGACGGCCGCATGGTATGAGGACGGCAGCCATGCCGAGACCTTCGGCGGCGCCAAGCGCCAGGTGACGGTCAAGACCGTGGGCTATACCGGCTGGAAGCTGGTGGGCGTGGTGCCCGCCGACAACATCTGGGACAACTACGGTCAGCTCCTGCTGTTCTTCCTCTTTGTGGTGCTCTTCTCCATTTTCCTGCTGGTCTTTGTCAACCTCCACCTGTCCGAGCGCATCTCCGTGCCCATCAAGACGCTGGAGCGGGCAGTGAAGGAGCTGGAGGCCGGCCGGGAGGAGGTGGATATCGACGTCAGCGGGCCCTATGAGATCGAGCACCTGGGCCATTCCATCCGCTCCATGGTGTCCACCATGCGCCACCTGATGGACGACATCATTGAGCAGGAGGCCCAGAAGCGGCGCAGTGAGCTGGATGTGCTCCAGTCTCAGATCAACCCCCACTTTCTCTACAACACGCTGGACTCGGTGGTGTGGATGACCGAGAACGGCCGCACCGACGAGGCCATCCTCATGGTGACCTCCCTGGCCCGGTTTTTCCGTATCTCCCTGAGTCGGGGCAGCAACATCATCCCCATTGCCGACGAGCTGGAGCACGCCCGGCACTACCTGACCATCCAGAAGATGCGCTACAAGAACAAGTTCTCCGCCGTCATTGCGGCAGAGGACGGGGTGGAGGGCCTTTACACCATCAAACTCATTGTCCAGCCCATCCTGGAAAACGCCATCTACCACGGCATGGCCTATGCCGACGGGGACGGGGAGATTGCCGTCCGGGCCCGCCGGGACGGGGAGGACGTGGTCATCGAGGTGGCCGACAACGGCCCCGGTATGCCCGAAGAGACGGTGGAGCGGCTGCTGGACCAGAGCTACGCCGCCGCGCCGGGCACCAAGGGATCGGGCATCGGGCTGCGGAATGTGCACCAGCGCATCCGGCTCACCTTCGGGGAGGAGTACGGCCTTGCCATCCACAGCGAACCCGACGCGGGCACCACGGTGTGCATCCGCCTCCCGGTTCTGGAGGGGCCGGAGGCGGCCGCCGTGCGAAGGGAGGGAGAGGCATGAAGCACAGGACCATGCTGCAGATGTCTATTCTGGTGGCCCTGGGCCTGGGGGTGCTCTTCTCCCTGGTGGCCTTTGACCAGCCCGGCCGTCAGGACACCGAGCTGCTGGAGGTCTCAGTCATCATCCGGGAGGCGGACAGCACTGGTTGGTCGGCGGCCCGACAGGGCATGGAGCAGGCCGCCGCCGACCTGGGGGCCGAGCTGCGCTTTCTCACCCTGAGCCAGTCCAACAGCGCGGAGGAGCAGCGCAGCCTGCTTGCCCGGGAGGTGGAGGGCGGCGCCGATGCGGTGGTGCTGGTTCCCGCGGACCCCGCGGACCTGGCGGACGCCGTAAAGGCGGCCGCCTCCCACGCCGCGGTGGTTACCATGGAGTCGGACCTGGCGGACAGCGGGGCGAAGGCGTGCATCTCGGTGGACAACGCCGCGCTGGGCCAGGCGCTGGGGCTGGCCGCCCTCAACGGCGTGCCGGAGGGAGGCGAGGCCGTTTTGGTGGACAGTGCGCCGGGCAGCGCCGGGGTATCCCGGCGGCTGACCGAGGCCGCCCGGGTGCTGGAGGAGGCGGGCCGGTCGGTGTATCTGTGCACCCTCTCCGGCGGACACAGCCTGGCGGAGACCCTGAACGCCACCCTCCAGGCCCGGCGGCCGGACGCGGTGGTTGCCTTTGAGCCCTCCGCCCTGGAGCAGGCCGCCCAACTGGCGCAGGGGCAGGAGAAGCCACCGCTGGTCTACGGTACCGGGGCCACCAGCACCATCGCCTCCTATCTGGAGCGCAGCAGCATCACCCTCAGCGCCGCCCAGAATGAGTTTGCTGCCGGCTACCTGGCGGTGGAGGCGGCGGTGCGGTCCGCCCGCGGCCAGGATCAAGCTGCCATCGCCCCCCTGGACTTTTCCCTCATCCGCCAGGAGAATATGTATGACCCGGACAACCAGAAGCTCCTCTTCCCGGTCACCCGGTGAGGTGGCTTCCAAACACGGAAGGAGGCCCGAATGGAATACCGCGTATGGCGTCGGCGGACCGCCGGCCTGCTCCTGCTGGCTCTGCTCCTGCTGGCGGGCTGCTCCGGCTCCAGCCGGGAGGGGCCCGTCACCGTCCGCATCGGGGTGGCCCTCTATCAGCAGGACGACACCTTCATCTCCACTGTGGTGCAGCATCTGGAGCAGTTTGCCCGGGAGGAGGAGCAGGCCCGGGACATCAAGCTCAATCTGAACGTGGCCGACGGCCGGGGCAGTCAGTCGGCCCAGAACGAGCAGGTGGACCGCTTCCTGTCTCAGGGCTATGACGTGATGTGCGTCAACATTGTGGACCGGACGGCGGCGGCCGTCATCATTGACAAGGCCCAGGCCGCGGGGGTGCCCGTCCTCTTCTTCAACCGGGAGCCAGTGGAGGAGGACCTGGCCCGGTGGGAGGGGGCCTATTATGTGGGCTCCGACGGGGCCCAGTCCGGGCAACTCCAGGGCGGCATCGTCCTGGACGCCTGGAGGGCCGACCCCGCCGGGCTGGACCGCAGCGGGGACGGCGTGCTGCAATATGTGATGCTGGAGGGGGAGCCCGGCCACCAGGACGCCCTGCTGCGCACGGAGTACAGCGTCAAGACCCTGACCCAGGCGGGAGTGGCCACGGAGAAGCTGGCCAATGACACGGCAAACTGGCAGCGTGGCCAGGCCGCCGCCCGGATGCAGCTCTGGCTGGAGGAGTTCGGCGGACAGATCGAAGCGGTCTTTGCCAACAACGACGACATGGCCCTGGGAGCCATCGACGCCTGCCTGGACGCCGGGCTGACGGCGGAGGAGCTGCCCTTTATCGTGGGGGTGGACGCCACCCCTCCGGCTCTGGACGCGATGGAGGAGGGGGCCCTGAAGGGCACCGTCCAGAACGACGCCGCCGGGCAGGCCCGCGCCCTGGTGGAGCTGGCCTGCGCTCTGGCCTGCGGCGAAAAGCCGGAAGGAGCGGTGGAGCTGACCGACGGCAAATATGTCTGGCTGTCCTATGCCACAGTCACCCAGGACAACCTTGCGGACTTCCGGAGTCCCTGAAACGGGCGGAAAGGTCCCCCGGAAGCGCGCTTCCGGGGGACCTTTTTCAAGAGCGCGGGGTCCGGTAGGCCGTGGGGGAGACTCCGGTGATCCGGCGGAAGGTCCGGGAAAAATAGAAGTGATCTTCGAATCCCACCGAGTTGGCCACGGCGCCCACGCTGAGGGTGCTGTGGCGCAGGAGCTGGCAGGCCCGCCGGATGCGGCAGCGGGCCAGGTAGTCGCTGGGGGAGCAGGCGAACTCGGCCCGGAAGGCCCGGTAGAGATAGCTCCGGCTCACGCCCACCTGACGGGCCACCTCTTCTATGGTGAGGCCGCGGGAGTAGTTCTGGTGGATGAACTCCGCCCCATGCCGGGCGTAGAGGGCCAGGGCCTCCTCCCCACTGGGGGGCGTGGCCTCCATCAGCAGGCCCAGGGCGGCCTGAAGATAGCCCGCCATGCGCACGGCGCTGGGGTAGCCGCTCCCACGGGCCTTGTAGATCTCCAACAGGGAGCGCCGGAAGCGGTCCCCCTCGGCCAGGGCGCACACGGAGCTCCCGCCGGCAAAGCCAGTCTGGGCCAGGAACAGCCCGGCGCTCACCCCGGCAAAGCCCACCCAGTAATACTCCCAGGGGTCGGAGGCCGCCGCGGCGTAGCGGGCCGGCACGTCGGGGCGGATGAGGAAGGCGTCCCCCGGCCCCAGGACGAAAGTCCTGCCCTCCAGCTCCAGCGTCCCCCGGCCGGAGACCACATAGTGGATCAGATAGTGGTCCCGGACGCCGGGACCCCAGGCGTAGCCCGGCGCACACTTTTGAAATCCGGAATTGTAGACCACCAGCGGCAGCTCCGCCCGGTCCGCCGCCTTGAAGGAGTGCTTGAAGCCCTGCGCCATATCCGCCATCCCTCCCTGCTGCATTCTTACCAACAGCATACAGGATGTGGAGGAAGGATGCAACTAAAATCCATGGAAAAGCGACGGGAGTGAATGGCATTTCCGGCCTAGACTTGATAGGATAGAGACAAACAGACAGGAGGAGATCCGAATGAACGAACATCGGACGCTGGAAGCGCGGCTGACCGCCGGGGAGCTGGACGGGACTCTGGTCCGGCTCTATGGGGCGCCGCGCCTGGAGGCGGCCCGCGCCCGCTGCGCCGGGGTGCTGGACCGCTATGCCAAGACCTTCGGCAGCCGGCCGGAGGCCCTGTTCAGCGCCCCCGGCCGCACCGAGCTGGGGGGCAACCACACTGACCACCAGCACGGCCGGGTGCTGGCCGCCGCCGTGGACCTGGATGTGCTGGCCGCCGCCGCCCCCAACCAGAGCGGCATGATCCGGGTCCAGTCCGAGGGGTATCCCCTCCTGGTGGTGGACCTGGCGGAGCTGTCCCCCCGGCCGGAGGAGGCCAACACCTCCGCGGCCCTGATCCGGGGCGTGGCCGCCCGCCTGGCCGCCCTGGGCTGTCCCCTGCAGGGGGCGGGCCTGGACGCCTATGTGGTCTCCAATGTGCCCGGCGGCAGCGGCCTGAGCTCCTCCGCTGCCTTTGAGGTGCTGGTGGGCGCCATGCTGAGCGGGCTGTTCTGGCCCGGCCGGTGCTCCCTCGTGGAGATCGCCCAGATCGGTCAGTACGCGGAAAACGTCTACTTCGGCAAGCCCTGCGGCCTGATGGACCAGACCGCCTCCTCGGTGGGGGGCGTGGTAGCCATCGACTTTGCCGACCCGGCCCGGCCTCAGGTGGAGCAGATCCCCCTGGACTTTGCCGCCACCGGCCACGCCCTGTGCATCCTGGACTCGGGGGCGGGCCACGCCGACCTGACGGCGGAATACGCCGCCATCACCGCCGAGTTGGGGGCGGTGTGCCGCTGCTTCGGCAAGGAGGTCCTGCGGGAGGTGCCCGAGGAGGCCTTCCTGGCCGACCTGCCCCGGGTGCGTGTGGCGGCGGGAGACCGGGCGGTCCTCCGGGCCTTCCACTGCTACGCCGAGAACCGGCGGGCCGGGGCGCAGGCCCAGGCGCTGAAGGACGGTGACTTCGACGCCTTCCTGGCCCTGGTGCGGGACTCGGGCCGGTCCTCCGCCCTCTACCTCCAGAACGTGGTCCCCACCGGCCAGACCACCCATCAGGAGCTGCTGCTCGCCATCGCCCTGTGCGAGCGCATCCTGAACGGCAAAGGGGCCGTCCGGGTCCACGGCGGCGGCTTCGGCGGCACGGTCCAGGCCTTTGTGCCGGCGGACCTGTTGGCAGAGTTCCAGACCCGGACGGAGGCCGTGCTGGGCGCCGGGAGCTGTCATGTCCTGTCCATCCGCCCGGCGGGCGGTGTGCGGCTGGCGTAAGGGGGGACGGAGAGATGATCGACAACGCTGTGGCCGCTCTGGCCGATTACGCCGTCCGCACCGGCCTCATCGAGGAGACCGACCGGGTTTGGGCCGTCAACCGCCTGCTGGATGCTCTGGGCAAAAAGACCTTTGAAGCGCCGGAGACGGTCGAGGCGCGCCCCCTGGAGGCCATCCTGGGGGAGCTGCTGGACTACGCCGTGGCCCAGGGGATCCTTGAGGACGGCGTCACCAGCCGGGACCTGTTCGACGCCGAGCTGATGGGCCGCCTGACCCCCCGCCCCTCCCAGGTCATCCGTACCTTTGAGGAGAAGTATGCCCGCTCGCCCCGGGAGGCCACCGACTGGTACTATCGCTTCAGCCAGGACACCGACTATATCCGGCGCTACCGCATCGCCCGGGACCGGAAATGGGTCACACCCACCTCCTATGGCGACCTGGACATCACCATCAACCTGTCCAAGCCGGAGAAGGACCCCCGAGCCATCGCCGCCGCCAAGGCGGCCCCCCAAGGGGGCTACCCCAAGTGCCAGCTCTGCCGGGAGAACGAGGGCTACGCCGGACGCATGGACCACCCCGCCCGGCAGAACCACCGCGTCATCCCCATCACCATCGACGGCCAGCCCTGGTTTTTGCAGTACTCCCCCTATGTTTACTACAACGAGCACTGCATCGCCCTCAACAGCCGCCATGTCCCCATGAAGATCGACCGCTCCGCCTTCCGGAAGCTGCTGGACTTCGTCAAGCGGTTCCCCCACTACTTTGTGGGCTCCAACGCCGACCTGCCCATCGTGGGCGGCTCCATCCTCAGCCACGACCACTTCCAGGGCGGGCGGTATACCTTCGCCATGGAGAAGGCCCCGGTGGAGCGGGCCGTCTCCTTCCCCGGCTACGCCGATGTGGAGGCGGGCATCGTCAAGTGGCCCATGTCGGTGCTCCGCCTGCGCTGCGCCGACGACGGGCGGCTGGTGGACCTGGCCGACCGGGTGCTGACCGCCTGGCGGGGCTACACCGACGCCGACGCCTTTGTTTTTGCAGAGACGGACGGCGAGCCCCACAACACCATCACCCCCATCGCCCGGATGCGGGAGGGACAGTTTGAGCTGGATCTGGTGCTGCGCAACAACATCACCACAGCGGAGTATCCCCTGGGTGTCTATCACCCCCACCCGGAGCTCCACCACATCAAGAAGGAGAACATCGGTCTCATCGAGGTGATGGGGCTGGCGGTGCTTCCCGCCCGGCTGAAGGGGGAGATGGCGGCGCTGGCCGACGTGCTGGTGAGCGGCGGCGACCTCCGGGCCGACGAGGCCCTGGCCAAGCACGCCGACTGGGCGGAGGAGCTGCAAACGCGGTACGCCTTCACCTGGGAGAATGTCACGGGCATTCTGGAGCAGGAGATCGGACAGGTATTTGCCGCCGTGCTGGAGCACGCGGGGGTCTACAAGTGTACGCAGCAGGGGCGCGACGCCTTCCTGCGGTTTATTGACAGCGTCAGATGACGCGAAAAGGAGACAGCTTATGAAAACCATTCTGGTGGCCGGCGGGGCCGGCTATATCGGCAGCCACATGGTGGCGCTGCTGGTGGAGAAGGGCTATGACGTGGTGGTGGCGGACAACCTGTGCACCGGCCACTGGCAGGCGGTGAAGGGGGCCAGACTCCGGGTGGGGGACGTGCGGGACGCCGCCTTCCTGGACCGGGTGTTCACCGAGTTCGACATCGACGGGGTCATCAACTTCGCCGCCTATTCCCTGGTGGGGGAGAGCGTCACCGATCCCCTCAAGTACTATGGCAACAATGTGGCGGGAGCCCAGACCATGCTCCAGACCATGAAGAACCACGGCGTGGACAAGATCGTCTTTTCCTCCACCGCCGCCACCTACGGCGAGCCGGAGAAGCAGCCCATTGAGGAGACCGACCGCACCGACCCCACCAATCCCTACGGGGCCAGCAAGCTGGCCATCGAGGGGATGCTCAAATGGTGCGACCGGGCCTACGGCATCCACTATGCCGCCCTGCGCTACTTCAACGCCGCCGGGTCCAACCCCGACGCCGGCATCGGGGAGGACCACCACCCCGAGACCCACCTCATCCCCATCGTGCTCCAGGCTGCGCTGGGCAAGCGGAGCCACGTGGGCATCTTCGGCGACGACTACCCCACCCCCGACGGCACCTGCATCCGGGATTACATCCATGTCCGGGACCTGGTGGAGGCCCACCTGCTGGCCCTGGAGCACCTGGAACGGACCGGAGAGAGCGGTGTGTTCAACCTGGGTAGCGGCGACGGTTTCTCGGTGAAGGAGATCGTGGAGACGGCCCAAAAGGTCACCGGCCGGGCCATCCCCGCTAAAATCGAGCCCCGCCGGGCGGGGGACCCGTCGGTGCTTATCGCCTCCAATGCCAAGGCCGCCCAGGTGCTGGGCTGGAAGCCCACCCGGGGTCTGGAACAGATCATCGCCGACGCCTGGGCCTGGCACCAGAGCCATCCGGACGGCTACGAGGGCTGAGGGATGTATGAGGTAAAGCCATTCGGGGCGGTGAACGGCCAGGATGTGCCGGTGATCCGCCTGTCGGATGGGGTGTGCACGGCGGAGCTTCTTCCCCTGGGCGCGGCGGTCCGCAGCCTGTGGGTGCCGGACCGGGCGGGGCAGCCCACGGACATCTGCCTGGGTTATGACGATCTGGACTGCTACCGGACTCTGGACGCCTGCTTGGGCGCCACCATTGGCCGGTGCGCCAACCGCATCGGCGGGGCCCGGTTCACCATCGACGGCCGGGAGTACCAGGTGACGGCCAACGAGGGGACGAACAGCCTCCACGGCGGCGCGGAAGGCTTCCATCAGAAGCTGTGGCGCTTTGCCTGCCGGGGAAACAGCGTGGCTTTTTCCCTGGAGTCCCCGGATGGAGAGGAAGGCTTCCCCGGAAACCTCCGGGTGGAGGTGACCTATACCCTGGAAAACGCCGCGCTGACCATCGACTACCGGGCGGTCAGTGACAAGACCACCGTGGTGAACCTGACCAACCACACCTACTTCAATCTTGCGGGCCACGACAGCGGGCCGGTGGACGGCCAGATCCTCACGCTGGCGGCCGACCGTTACACCCCCTGTGGGCCGGGCAATATCCCCACCGGGGCGCTTGCCTCCGTGGCGGGGACCCCCCTGGACCTGCGCTCCCCCGCCCGGCTGGGAGACCGGCTGGACCACCCCTTTCTGGCCGGGACCCGGGGCTTTGACCACAATTTTGTGCTGCGCAGCCCGGCGACGGGGCCCGCCGCCGTCCTTTCCAGCCCGGAGACCGGCGTGGCGCTGGAGCTGGAGACCACCCTGCCCGGGGTACAGGTCTATACCGCCGGTTTTCTGGGGGAGCGAAGGGGGAAAGGTGGTGCCCTTTACGGTCCCCGCCATGCCGTATGCCTGGAAACCCAGTATTTTCCAGATGCAGTCAACCAACCGAGCTTTCCATCGCCGGTCCTGCGGGCGGGAGAGACCTACCGCCAGCGCACCGTCTACCGTTTTCGCACCGAGCCATAAGTCCAGGCTGGGATTTTCCGCAAAACCGCTTTTCCTGCTTGAAATCCTACCTTCTCGGTGGTATTATAAGGAGAAAAGAAGGAGGGCGTGCCATGAAAATTTCCACGAAAGGGCGGTATGCCCTGCGGCTGATGCTGGACCTGGCCCTGTCGAACGACGGCCAGCCCGTCTCGCTGCGGGACGTGGCCAAGCGTCAGGGCATTTCGGACAAATATCTGGAGCAGATTGTGACCTCACTCTCTCGCGCCGGTCTGGTGCGGAGCGTCCGGGGGGCGGGCGGGGGTTACCTGCTGACCCGGGACCCGGGCAGCTATACGGTGGGGGAGATTCTCCGCCCGCTGGAGGGGAGCCTGGCGCCGGTGAGCTGTGTGGACGGCAGCGACTGCTGCGACCGGGTGGACCATTGCGTCACCGTGGACGTTTGGCGGCAGATCCAGGAAGCGGTGTCCTCCGTGGTGGACCACATCACCCTGCGCGACCTGGTGGAGCAGTATCACCAAAAGACCCAGGACCAAGCCAATCCGTAACCGTGTATGGGCCCGGCCATTTGGATGCCGGGCCCATTTTTGATACAGAGTTTCAAAAACGCCCTTGACAAGCCAGCGATTCCGGCCTATAATCCTAGTAAACAGATATGAATAAGGGAATTAAAAAGTTTTCGGAAGGAGTCGATCCTATGTCCCGTTTTCTCTATGCCGATCACGCCGCCACCACCCGGCTTTCCCCCGGAGCGCTGGCCGCTATGATGCCCCATCTGCAGGAGGCTTATGGCAATCCCTCCAGTCTCTACTCCTTTGGTCAGCAGGCCAAGGCCGATTTGGAAGCCGCCCGGGCGGATATCGCCGCCTGTCTGAACGCCCGGCCGGAGGAGCTCTATTTCACCTCCTGCGGCACCGAGGCCGACAACTGGGCCCTGCGCGGGGTGGCGGAGCTCCGTCAGAAGAAGGGCAGGCACATCATTACCTCCGCCATCGAGCACCACGCCATCCTCCACACGGCCCAGTACCTGGAAAAGCAGGGCTATGAGGTGACCTACCTGCCGGTGGACGCCCAGGGCCGGGTGGACCCGGCGGCGGTGCAGGCCGCCCTCCGGCCCGATACCATCCTGATCTCTGTGATGGCTGCCAACAATGAGATCGGCACCATTGAGCCCGTGGCCGAGATCGGAGCCATTGCCCGGGCCGCCGGGGTGCTGTTCCACGTTGACGCGGTGCAGGCGGTGGGCCACATCCCCGTGGATGTGGAGGCCTGGAGCTGCGACCTGCTCAGCCTGTCCGGCCACAAGTTCGGCGGTCCCCGAGGCATCGGGGCCCTGTATATGCGCAAGCCCCTGCGCCTGCCGCCCCTCATCCATGGCGGCGGCCAGGAGAAGGGCCGCCGGTCGGGCACGGAGAACGTGGCTGGAGCGGCGGGCATGGCCGTTGCGCTGAAGGAGTCCGTGGCCCGGCTGGAGGACGAGTCCGCCCGGCTGACTGCCCTGCGGGACCGGCTGATCCAGGGCCTGACCCAGATCCCCTGCTCCCGTCTCACTGGCGACCCGGTGAACCGCCTGCCGGGCACCGCCTCCTTTGTCTTTGAAGGGGTGGAGGGGGAGGCCCTGCTGCTCCACCTGGACGCCAAGGGCATCTGCGCCTCCTCCGGTTCGGCCTGCTCCTCCGCCTCCCTGGACCCCTCCCATGTGCTGCTGTCCATCGGTCTGCCTCATGCGGTGGCCCACGGCTCCCTGCGTCTGAGCCTGGGGGCGGACAACACCGAGGCGGATGTGGACTACCTGCTGAAGGAGGTCCCCGCCGTGGTGAGCTACCTGCGGGAGATGTCCCCCGTGTGGGACAAGGCCGCGCAGCGGCCCACCTGGGACCTGACCGCCTGAGAGCTTGAATACAGAAAGGAGAATTCCTCATGCTTTATACAGAAAAGGTAATGGATCACTTTGAGCATCCCCGGAATGTGGGGGAGATCGAGAACGCCGACGGGGTGGGCCAGGTGGGCAACCCCAAGTGCGGCGATATTATGAAGATGTACCTGAAGATTGACGACGGCGTCATCACCGACGTGAAGTTCAAGACCTTCGGCTGCGGCTCGGCCATCGCCACCTCCTCCATGGCCACCGAGCTCATCAAGGGCAAGCCCATCGAGGAGGCCATGACCCTGACCAACGCCGCGGTGGCCGAGGCGCTGGACGGCCTGCCCGCCTATAAGATGCACTGCTCGGTGCTGGCGGAGGAGGCCATCAAGGCTGCGCTGGCCGACTACTACCGGCGGCAGGGCAGGCCGGTGCCGGAATCCCTCCGACTGCCCTGTGAGGACGGAGAGCACGGCTCCTGCTGTTCCTGCCACTGAGTGTTCCGGGCTTTTCTCCTTGACAGGCGCGACCTCTTGTCATAGAATGAACTATGCATGAAATTCCGGGCTTTGCCCAGAAAAAATGGGAATTGTTTGGAAAAACAGTCCCAGAAGGAGATCGTTTCCGTGATCGAGCTCAAACACCTGTCAAAAACCTTCCATACCGGCGAGGGAGAGCTCCACGCCCTGGAGGACATCAGCCTGACCATCCGGACCGGAGACATTTTTGGGATCGTGGGCATGTCCGGCGCGGGCAAGTCCACCCTGGTCCGGTGCATCAATCTGCTGGAGAAGCCCACCTCCGGTCAGGTCCTGGTGGACGGCCTAGTGGACGGCGGAGGGACCGGCCCGCTGGACATGTGCCAGATGACGCCCACCCAGCTCCGTCAGGCCCGGCGCTCCATCAGCATGATCTTTCAGCAATTTAATTTGCTGATGCAGCGCACCTGTCTGAAGAACATCTGCTTCCCCATGGAGATCGCCGGCGTCCCGGCGGCCCAGGCCCGCAAGCGGGCTCTGGAGCTGCTGGACATCGTGGGCCTGCCCGACAAGGCGGACGCCTATCCGGTGCAGCTCTCGGGCGGGCAGAAGCAGCGCATCGCCATCGCCCGGGCCCTGGCCTCCGATCCCAAGGTGCTGCTGTGCGACGAGGCCACCTCCGCCCTGGACCCCACCACCACCCGGGCCATCCTCCGGCTCATCCAGGACATCAACCGGCGCCTGGGCATCACCGTCATCGTCATCACCCATGAGATGGCGGTGGTGGAAGAGATCTGCACCCATGTGGCCATCCTGGAGCACGGCCGTATGGTGGAGACCGGCACGGTGGAGGAGGTCTTTTCCAACCCCAAGACCGAGGCGGGCCGGCGGCTGGTTTACCCCGAGGGGGCCCATATCGACCAGTTCCCCGCGGCCAACGTGGTGCGCATCGCCTTCAACGGCGGTTCCTCCTATGAGCCGCTCATCGCCTCGCTGGCCATTGACTGCGGGGTTAAAGTCAACATTTTGGGGGCTGACACCCGCAACGTGAGCGGCAAGGCCTTTGGCTCCATGCTGCTGGGCTTGCCCCAGGACGCGGCGGAGGCCGCCAGAGCTCTGAGCTATCTCAGGGCCCAGAAGGATGTCACGGTGGAGGAGGTGCGCGACTACCATGCGTGAGCTGCTGCAAAATCCGGAGGTGGTCCGCCTGCTGTCCTTGGGCAAGGACGGCCTGCTGTTCGCCATCTGGGAGACCTGCTACGTCACTGTCATCGCCACCTTTTTTGCCTACGTCATCGGCCTGCCCCTGGGTGTGCTGATGGTGGCAGGGGAGGAGGGGGGCGTGCGGCCCCTGCCTCGGCCCGTCATGAGCGCCCTCAACGTGATCATCAACATCCTGCGCTCGGTGCCCTTTCTGATCCTGATGGTGCTGGTCATCCCCCTGTCCCGGGTGATTTTGGGTACCAGCATCGGCACGGTGGCTACAATTATCCCCCTCATCGTGGCCGCCTTCCCCTTCGTGGCCCGTCTGGTGGAGGCGTCCATCCGCGAGGTGGACAAGGGGGTGGTGGAGGCCGCTCAATCCATGGGCTGTTCCCCTCTGCAAATCATCGCCAAGGTGATGATCCCGGAAAGCCGCCCTTCCCTCATCTCCGGCTTTACCACTGCGTTTATCACCATCCTCAGCTACGGCGCCATGGCCGGCGCCATCGGCGGCGGCGGACTGGGCTCCATGGCGCTGAATCTGGGCTACCAGCGCCGCATGAACATCATCCTCTGGGTCTCGGTGGTGGTGCTGGTCATCCTGGTGCAGATCTTCCAGTCCGTCGGCACTTGCCTGGCGGTCCGGTTCGACCGCCGGATCGGCCCCGGCGGAAAGAGGCGTCGGCGCAAAGAGACTGGACAGAATATACAAAAGGAGCGCAAGATTCCAGGCACTATGTGAGCAAAATTCCCACTTGACGAGCGGGTGGTGCCTGGATTAAACTATTAAACAATCGAATACCGCTCAACAAAGGCAAGGAAGAGAAGAGTAGGCACGGAGATACGTTGCAGAGAGCCCCGGCTGGTGGGAAGGGGTACGGAAGGCCGCGCTGAACATGGTCTTGGAGCTGCGCACCGACTGCCGAAAGGCACAGGCTGCGACGGGAAGCGCCCGTGATCGCGCTGGCGTATCGGTCTGTCCTGTACGCTCTAAGGCCCTGGCCGCGAGGTCCGGGCGAAGCAAGGTGGTACCACGAAGCGTTTGCTTTCGTCCTTGATGTGTCTTTCGGCACGTCAAGGACGTTTTCTTTTGGTGAATCCCGCTCCGGCGGCTCACATAGTTCAAATCACTTCAGTTTGAAGGAAAAGGAGAATGTATCATGAAAAAGTTTGTCTCTCTGCTCCTGACCGGCGCGCTGGCCTGCGCTCTTCTGGCCGGCTGTGGCGGCGGGAACACCGCCAGTCCCTCCCCCTCCGCCAGCGCGCCCGCCTCCAGCGCCCCCGTGGAGCCCTCCGCGCCCGCTGCGTCCAACCCCCTGGAGGGTACTGTCCTGAAGGTGGGCGCCACCCCCGCCCCCCACGCCGAGATCCTGGAGGTGGTCAAGGGTCTCCTGGCCGAGCAGGGCATCACCCTGGAGATCGTGGAGTTCAACGACTATATCCAGCCCAACCTGGCCGTGGAGAGCGGCGAGCTGGACGCCAACTACTTCCAGCACGTCACCTACATGAATGAGTTTAACGTCAGTGACAGCACCCATCTGGTCAGCGCCGCCGATGTCCACTACGAACCCTTCGGCCTTTATGCCGGCAAGACCGCTTCCATTGCCGACCTGGCTGACGGCGCCCAGATCGCGGTGCCCAACGACACCACCAACGAGGCCCGGGCGCTGCTGCTGCTGGAGCAGGAGGGGCTCATCACCCTGAAGGAGGGTGCCGGCATCACCGCCACCAAGGCCGACATCGCTGAGAACCCCAAGAACCTGGACATCGTGGAGCTGGAAGCCAACCAGCTTCCCGTCCGTCTGGCCGACGTGGACATGGCCGTGATCAATGGCAACTACGCCATTGACGCCGGGCTGAAGGTGGCCGACGCCGTGGCCATTGAGGCCGCCGACGGCGAGGCTGCCACCGCCTACGTCAACGTCCTTGCCGTCAAGGAGGGCAACGAGGACAGCCCTGCCATCCAGGCCCTGGCCGCGGCCCTGACCAGCCAGGAGGTCAAGGACTTCATCGACGAGACCTACGCCGGCGCCGTGGTGCCCGTGTTCTAAAAAACCGCGTTGAAAAAGCCCGTCCGCCGATTGGACGGGCTTTTCTCCCGGAAAACATCCGATGGAATTGGAGGAGATACCATGCAGATCGCCCACATCCTCACCGACCTGATCGGCAATACGCCCCTTCTGGCCCTGGAGCGTTATGCGCCCGGCGCCCGAATCCTGGCCAAGCTGGAGTGCTTTAATCCCCTGTCCTCGGCCAAGGACCGGGCGGCCCTCTATATGATCCGGGACGCCGAGGCGCGGGGCCTGCTGCGGCCCGGCTCCGTCCTGGTGGAGCCCACCAGCGGCAACACCGGCGTGGGCCTGAGCTACATCGCCGCCCTGCGGGGCTACCGGGTCATCCTTACCATGCCCGAGACCATGTCGGCGGAGCGGCGGAGCCTGCTGTCCGCCCTGGGGGCGGAGCTGGTGCTCACCCCCGGCCCTGCGGGGATGCAGGGGGCCATCGACAAGGCCAATGAGCTGCTGGCCACCCTGCCCGGGGCCTGGATGCCCGCCCAGTTTGACAATCCGGCCAACGCCCGGGCCCACTACGAGACCACGGGCCCGGAGATCTGGCGGGATACCGAGGGCACCGTGGACATCTATGTGGCGGGGGTGGGTACCGGCGGCACGCTCACCGGGGCGGGCCGCTACCTGAAGGAGCAGAACCCCGCTGTCCGGGTGGTGGCGGTGGAGCCCGCCGAGTCCCCGGTTCTCTCCGGCGGCAAGCCGGGAGCCCATAAGATCCAGGGCATCGGAGCCAACTTCGTCCCGTCTGTGCTGGACCGGGACCTGGTGGACGAGGTCCTGCCCATCCCCGGGGACGATGCCTGCGCAGCCGCCCGGGACCTGGCCGTCCGGGAAGGGCTGCTGGTGGGCATCTCCTCCGGCGCAGCCGCCCGGGCCGCCGCCCTTCTGGCGGCCCGGCCGGAGAACCGGGACAAGACCATCGTGGCCGTTCTGCCGGACACCGGGGAGCGCTATCTCTCCACCGGTGTATTCCAGCGGTAAGGAAACCAAACACGCCCCGTGAGCCGCGGCTCACGGGGCGTGTTTCATCCCTGAAAGAAATGGACCCGATCCAGGGTCAGGTCGGTGGTGTAGGGGTTGACGGTCTGATTGAGCAGATCCAGGCACTCCTGGGGATAGAGGCGATAGCACCACCTGGTTCCCCGGTAGGTGACGGTACCGTCCCCGGGCAGGGTTCCGGTGGACAGCCCGGCGGCCAGATCCACCGATAGGGCATTGGAGGCGAAATAGGCGATGTCGCTGGCGGACAGATCGGTTTTGACATAGCTGGTGAAGATATCCACAAAGCGGTTAAACTTGGTCACGCTGGAGAGGGAAAATACCTTTTTGGCGATGGCGGCGAGCATCTTCTGCTGGGTCTGGGACCGGCCCACGTCGGTGTAGCCGCTGCCGTCGTTGTTGTGGCGGAAGCGCACCACCTCCAGCGCCTGGGCCCCGTCCAGGTGCCGCATCCCCTCCTGGTAGTGGATGGAGAGGTCCTGGGTGGGGTCGTCGTAATCCATGTCGCAGGGGATGTAGAAGTCCACGCCGTCCACCGCGTTGACCAGAGCCTTGAAGGCCGAGATGTCCACCGTGATGTAGTAGTCGATGGGGAAGCCCACCAGGTCGGCCACCACGCTTTTCAGGGTGGAGGCTCCGTCCTTACCCAGATAGGCCGCGTTGATCTTGGGGGTCTTCCGGTCCACCAGGGTGTCCCGGGGGATGGAGACCACCCCCACCTTGGCGTTGGGCACGTCGTAAGTGGCCACCATGATGGTGTCGGCGTTGCCGCTGGACTGATCGCTGGCCGCCAGCAGGAAGGTGTAGGTGTACGCCCGGCGCTCCGGCGGCGGAGCCGTTTCCTCGGCGGGCTCCTGAGGGGCGGCGCTCTCTCCCGCGGGCTGGGAGGCAGTGGGAAGGGGGGCCGTGGATGGGGGGGCGGCGCTCTGCGCGGGAGGACGCACCAGTACCTGCCACGCCACGAAGCCCGCGACGATCAGGGCCGAAAGGGCCACCGCCGTGCGGTAGAGCGTCCGGCCCGCCCGGCGCAGGCGGGAGGGCCTTCGTTTCTTCTGTATGCGCTTTGCCACAGCGTTCACTCCCAAGAATTATGTCAACAATGCTCAGTATACAAGGTTAGACGCCCGGCGGCAAGAGAAAGTTGCCGCATTCAGAAAAACTTTAGAATTTGAGAAAGGGCGCCCGGCGCGGAAGAGAGTCCGCGCCGGGCGCCCGAGCATTCGGTCACATGCCGTCCAGCCGTCTGTGCACGTCCTGCCGCAGCAGGGTGTAGAGGATGGAGGCCACCGGGACGCTGAGGAGCATTCCCAGGAAGGAGAACAGCCCGCCGCCGATGGTGACGGCGGCCAGCACCCAGATCCCGGGCAGGCCCAGGGAGGTGCCCACCACCCGGGGATAGATGACGTTGCCCTCGAACTGCTGGAGACAGACCAGGAAAAGGAGAAAGATGACGGCCTTCATGGGATCAATCATGGCCAGCAGCAGGGCGGAGGTGAAGGCCCCCACATAAGCGCCCACAATGGGCACCAGGGCGGACACGCCGATGAGCACGGCGATCAGAAGGGGGTAGTCCAGCCGCAGGAGGACCATGCCCGCGAAGGTGAGTCCGCCCAGGATACAGGCCTCGGTGATCTGGCCGGTGACGAATTTGCTGAAGGTGCCCGCCGTCAGGGCGGTGACCTCCAGCACAATCCGGCAGACCTTGGGCGGCGTATAGGCCCGCAGCACCCGGCGGCACTGGGCCAACAGGCGGTCCTTCCCCGAGAGCATGTAGATAGAAAAGACTAGGGCCAGCACGCCGGTGACCACGATGGACACCAGATTGCTGGTGAGACTGACGAGCTGCGGCACGGCGTTGGACAGGGCGGCGAGGGCGCTGTTAAACAGGTCCCGGAGCACCTGGTCCAGCCGGGACAGGTCCAGCTCCTCCAGGTGGAGCCAGGCCGTGAGGTCGTTGATCCAGACCTGGGCCTGCCCCACATAGCCCTCCAGATTGGAGGCAAAGCGCCCGATGCTGCCCACAAGCTGGGGCAGCACAAAGGAAAAGACGGCTGCCACCACGCCGAAGAGCAGCAGGTAGGACAGAGTCACCGCCAGCGGGATAACGGCCTTTTTCAGAGCGGTCCCCGCCAGCAGACGGTCCAGGTGGCAGCGGAAAAAGGCGCAGGGCTTGGTGAGCACAAAGGCGATGGCCAGGCCGATGAACAGGGGGCGGCACACCGTGAGCACGCTGGCCACAGCACCCCACAGCACGTCAAATTTGACGATGACCAGGATGAGCAGCACGGTGAAGGTAATGAGCAGCAGAAGGCTTCGAAAAAGCTTTTTATCCATCCAGATACTCCCATTTCAATGATGTAAGACCACTATATCATCTCCCGCCGGTCCAAGTCAATGAAGGGAAGATTAAGAATCTCTGATTTATTCCAGATTCATGTGCCGTTTGCGGTCGGCTGACCAGGCCAGCTTGGCGGCCAGAGCCTGGGTGTCGCCGCTTTCGATGACCTCCCGGTAGGCGCGCAGGTTGTCCTCCAGGGTGCGGATGACGGTGCACAGGGCGGGGGCGTTCATGGAAAAGAGCTCGGTCCAGAGGGGGACGTCCAGGGCGGCCACCCGGGTGCAGTCCCGGAAGGAGCCGCCCTCGAAGCCCTTACAGTCGAACAGGTCCGGGTCGTCGCATACCGCCACGGCCATGATGTGCATGACCTGACTGGTGTAGGCGATGATGGCGTCGTGCTTTTGGGTGGTGGTGTTCACCACGTCCCGGCAGCCGATGTGCCTGGCGATGCGCTCCAGCAGGGCCACATGGGATGGGCAGCTCCGGGGCCCGGGGGTGATGATGTAGTGGGCCCCCCGGAACAGAGCGCCGTCGGCGTGGAAGATGCCGGAGGTCTCCCTGCCTGCCATGGGGTGGCCGCCGATGAAGTCCACAGCCTCCGGCAGTACCGCCGCGCCCTCTACGATGGCGGTCTTGATGCCGCACACGTCGGTGACCAGGGCCCCGGGCTTGAAGCGGTCCCGGTTGGCCTCCAGGAAGCGGACGATGCCCCGGGGGTGGAGACACAGGTAGACGACGTCGGCCTGGGACAGCACGGCCGGGGCGTCGTCGGTCAGCCGGTCAGCCACCCCATGGGCGGCGGCGAAGGCCAAGGTGTCCGGGTCCTGGTCCACCCCCACCAGCTCATAGTCCTCAAAGCCCCTCAGGGCCATGGCCATGGACCCGCCGATGAGGCCCAGCCCGATGATGGCGATCTGTCTTTTCATCTCACAGGCTCCGGCCCACGCAGGCCGCCACCGCAGCCAGCTTGCTCATCAGGCCGCCGAAATCCGCGGGGGTGATGGACTGGGCCCCGTCGCACAGGGCGTTTTTGGGGTCGTTGTGGACCTCGATGATAAGGCCGTCGGCCCCGGCCGCCACGGCCGCCAGGCTCATACGCTCCACCATCCACGCCTGGCCGCAGGCGTGGGAGGGGTCCACCACCACCGGCAGGTGGGACAGCTTCTTCACCGCCAGCACGGCGGACAGGTCCAGGGTGTTGCGGGTAAAGGTCTCAAACGTGCGGATGCCGCGCTCACACAGGATGACCTGATGGTTGCCGCCAGCCATGATGTATTCGGCGGACATGAGCCACTCCTCAATGGTGGAGGACAGGCCCCGCTTGAGGAGGATGGGCTTGGTGGTGTGGCCGAGCTGCTTGAGCAGGTCGAAGTTCTGCATGTTCCGGGCCCCCACCTGGATCACGTCCACACACATCTCAAACATCTCGATGTTGTCGGTGGACATGATCTCGGTGACGATGGGCAGGCCGGTGACGGCCTTGGCCTCCTGGAGCAGACGGATGCCGTCGTTGCCCATGCCCTGAAAAGAGTAGGGGGAGGTGCGGGGCTTGAAGGCGCCGCCCCGCAGGGCGGCGGCTCCGCTCTTCTGCACGGCCTCGGCCACCTCCACGATCTGGGCCTCGGACTCTACCGAGCAGGGCCCGGCGATGACGGCCAGCTTTTCGCCGCCGATGGCGGCGCCGTTGCCCAGGTCGATGACCGTGTCGTCGGGGTGGTACTTACGGTTGGCTTTCTTGTAGGGCTCGGTAACCCGCATGACCCGCTCCACGCCGGGGAGCAGGGCGATCTTCTCCTGATCGATGCCGGCGGCGTTGCCCTCGGCGCCCAGGATGGTGGTCTCGGCGCCCTTGGACACCATCACCTGGACCCCGCCGGCCTCCATGGTCTGGACGGCCTCCTGAAGCTGTTCGGCGGTAAAATCCCGTTTCATAATGACGACCATAATGTGACAGATCCTTTCTCAGATAAAATGAAACCGCGGCGGCCCACTGGGCCGCCGCGGCAGGATACGAATGCTCCTATCGTGGACGTCCGGTCATGGGCAACAGAAATTGCCGTTACCGAAAAAATCGTAACGGTAATAGGAGCCGTAATACACATGACCGGAGAACGAACGCATGAGAACACTTCCTTCTGGCTCACGACTTTAGCACTTTTTGCTGTTAAAGTCAAGAGGTTTTTTCAAGAAAATGTCCCCCGGCGAAAAGCTTCGCCGGGGGAGCGGGCCAGGTCAGCGCTTCAGGGTCTCCGCCCAGGCGGCGTACTTGGCCACCGTCGCGTCGCAGACTGCCTTGCTTGCGCCCTGGGCCAGGATATAGACCTTGACCTTGGGCTCGGTGCCGGAGGGGCGGACCACCAGGTCGGTGCCGTCGGCGAGCTTGTACTTGAGCACGTTGGAGCCCTTGAGCTCCATCTCCTTCACGGTACCGGCGGCCACGTCGGTCTGGGTGCCGTCGCTGTAGTCCTTCCGGAGGACCACCGCCGTCCCGGCGATCTCGGTGAGGGGACGGGTGCGCAGATCCTGCATCAGCGTGGCCATCTTTTTCAGACCGTCCAGGCCGGGCATCACCAGATTGAGGGTCTTTTCCCCGTACCAGCCGTACTTTTCATAGAGGCCCATCATGGCGTCGTACAGAGTCATGCCCTGGCCATAGTACCAGGCCGCCATCTCGGTGCATACCAGGGCGGCGGTGACGGCGTCCTTGTCCCGGACGTAGTCGCCCATCATATAGCCGTAGGACTCCTCATAGGAGAAGAGAACCTTGCCTTCGCCGCTTTGTTCCAGGGCATTTTTCTTTTCGGCCATAAACTTGAAGCCGGTGAAGGTGTCGAACATCTGGACGCCGTTCACCTCGGCCACCTTCCGGGCCATCTCGGTGGTGACGATGGTCTTGAGGGCGGCGGCGTTGGCGGGCAGGGTGCCCGCCCGCTTCTTGGCGGTGATGAGGTAGTCCAGCAGCAGCACGCCGGTCTGGTTGCCGGACAGAGGGACGAACCGGCCCTCCCGGTTGCGGACCATCAGGCCCACCCGGTCGGCGTCGGGGTCGGAGCCCAGGATGAAATCGGCCCCCTCCCGGTCGGCCAGCGCCACCGCCAGATGGAAGCCCTCGGGATTCTCCGGGTTGGGGGAGGCCACAGTGGGGAAGTCCCCGTCGATGACCATCTGCTCGGGCACGCAGAGCACGTGCTTCATGCCCAGGCGGCGCAGCACCTCGGGGATGAGGCGGTAGCCGGTGCCGTGGAAGGGAGTGTATACCATCTTGAAGGTGTCGGCCACCCGCTCCACGGCGCTCTGGTCGTTGACCTGCCCCATGACGTGGGCCAGAAAGGCCTCGTCGGTCTCGGCGCCCATCCGGGTGATGCGGCCCTCGGCCATGGCCTGCTCAAAGTCGGCCAGCTTCGGGCTGGCGAACAGGTCGAGCTCGGCCATCTTTTTGGCGATGGCGTCGGCGTGGCGGGGGGGAAGCTGGGCCCCGTCCTCCCAGTAGACCTTATAGCCGTTGTACTCCTTGGGATTGTGGCTGGCGGTGACATTGATGCCGGCGATGCAGCCGTATTCCCGGATGGCGAAGGAGAGCTCCGGGGTGGGGCGCAGGGATTCGAAGATGCGAACGGGGATGCCGTTGCCCGCCATGACGCGGGCGGCCTCCCGGGCAAACTCGTCGGAGTGGTGGCGGCAGTCGAAGCAGATGGCCACGCCCTTCCGGGCGCTCTCCGGTCCCTCGGCCAGGATGACCTCGGCAAAGGCCTGGGTGGCGTGGCGGATGACGTGGACGTTCATCTGGTGCAGGCCCACGCACATGGTGCCCCGCAGCCCGGCGGTGCCGAACTCCAGAGGGGCAAAAAAGCGGCTTTCGATCTCCTTTTCATCTCCGGCGATGGCCTGGAGCTCAGCCTTCTCGGCCTGGCTGAGGGCGGGGCTGTTCAGCCAATTCAGGTAAGTCTCCTTGTAGGACATGACATCTCCTCCTTATATGAATGATTCTGCGGCGGAAATCGCCGCTATTCGTCGTGCAGCAACAGGGCCCGGGCCTCGGATTCCCGGCTTTTGGGGACGTAGAGGTCTACTCCATACCCGGAAAAGCCCAGATAGACCTTGCCCAGGCCGCCTCCCTCGGGGTAGCGGGTGAGCACCGGGATGCCGGCCGCCTGGAACCGGGCCTGCACCACGGTCTGCACCGAAGGGAAATCCGCCAGATTGGACAGGCGGACGGCCTCCTCCGGTTCCCCGTCGGGCCCTAGGGGCCAAGGGACCTCGTCCGGATGGTGGATGGAGAAGGACCAGCCGCCCTCCTCGGGGGGCATGGCCTCCGGGTCCACCTCCTGGAGCAGCGCACCGCCGCAGACGGGACAGGTCAGGCCGTCGCATTCCCTCTCACAGCGTTCACAGTAGCCCATCTCACTCACCGGCCTCTCGGGCTTCCCGCCGCAGCGCGCGGATGGCCAGGAAGCGGAACAGGAGCATGGCGGCCAGACTCAGCAGGGCGGGGGTGATGCTGACGTCGAACAGGGCGGTCAGCAGGCCCAGCAGGGCCCCGGCCGCCGCGCTGATGCGCATCAGCAGGACAAACAGATTTTTGCGGTCCATAGCGTCACCTCATTTATGATAATTGGAGCCCTCGTTGATCTTGAAGGCCCGGTAGACCTGCTCCAGCAGCATGACCCGGGCCAGGTGGTGGGGGAAGGTCATGGGGGACATGGACAGACGCAGCCCGGCCTCCGCCTTGATGGAGGGATGGAGGCCGAAGGAGCCGCCAATGAGAAACACCAGGTGGCTCTCGCCCCGGTTCATCCAGTCGGTGAACAGCCCGGCCAGCTCCTCGCTGGAGCGCATCCTCCCCTCCACGCACAGAGCGACGAGGCCGCACCGGGGGGGCAGCTTGGCCCGGATGGCGTCGGCCTCCCGGGCCAGGGCGGCGTCGATCTGGGCCTGGGATGGGTCCTTGGGCAGCCGCTCCTCGGGGAGCTCCACAAGGGACAGCTTGCAGTAGGCCGACAGCCGCTTGGCGTATTCTGCCGCGGCCTGGGTATAAAACGGCTCCTTCAGCTTTCCCACGCACAGAAGGGTGATATTCAGCATGGCGGACCTCCTATGCGGTGCAGCACAGCCCGGGCTCGGCCCGGGGGGCCACGCTCAGCCGCAGGTCCCGGTCGGGGTCTGCCCCCATGGCGGAGAGGGCTAGGGCCACTGCGTTCCGGGCGCGGGCGGGGGTGTTGTTTTCGGCGGACAGGTGGGCCAGAATGACGGTGCGGGCGCCGGCCCGGACGGCTGTGCAGGCCAGGGCGGCCCCCGCCTCGTTGGACAGGTGGCCGTGGTCACCCAGGATGCGCCGCTTGAGGGAGTAGGGGTAGGGGCCGGACTTGACCCAGTCCACGTCGTGGTTGGATTCCACCACCAGAAGATCCGCTCCGGCCACGCCGGCGAGGACCGCTTCGGTGACCACCCCCAGGTCGGTGACCACGGCGGCCTTCCGGCTGCCGTCCGAGACGGCGTAGCCCATGGGTTCCGCCGCGTCGTGGAGGGTGGGGAAGGTCTCCACCGCCAGACCGCCCACGGTGAAGGCCCCGCCGGGGGCGCAGGTGTGGAGCACATCCTCCAGGGCGGCGATGCGGTAGCACAGATGCCGTCCGGTGCCGGGGCTGGCGTAGACCGGCAGCCGGAACTGCTTGGTCAGGGTGGCCAGACCGGCGATGTGGTCGGTATGCTCGTGGGTGACCAGCACCCCCGACAGGGCGGAGGGGTCCACCCCCAGGTCCCGGAGGGACCGGCAGATACGCCGGCAGGAGATGCCCGCGTCCACGAGCAGGTGGGTCTCTCCGGCGGAGAGCAGCAGGCAGTTGCCGGAGGAGCCGCTGGCCAGGGTGGTGAGTGTCAGCAAGATCATCGCTCCTATGTATCGAAATCAAACAGGAAGGGCGGCGGCAACCTGCCGCCGCCCTAAAATCGTCGTGATGCGGTGGGACTCAGCCCACGTCGGCCTGGGCCTTGTCCGCGTCGGGGGTGATGACCACGCGGATGTCGGCCCCCACGCCGGAGAGCTTGCGGACGATGTCCTCATAGCCCCGCTCAATATAGTAGACGTGGTCGATCTCGGTGACGCCCTGAGCGGCCAGTCCAGCGATGACCATGGCCGCGCCGGCCCGCAGGTCGCAGGCCTGCATGGGCGCGCCGGTGAGCTTGTCCACACCCTCGATGACGGCCACCTTGCCGTCCACCTGGATCTGGGCCCCCATGCGGCGGATCTCGTCCACATAGCGGTAGCGGTTGTCCCACACGCCCTCGGTGACCACGCTGGTCCCCTGGGCCAGGCAGAGCACCACGGAGATCTGGGGCTGCATGTCGGTGGGGAAGCCGGGGTAGGGCAGGGTCTTGATGTTGGCGCGGTAGAGGGGCCCGGTCCGGCGCACCAGCACCGCGTCGTCCTCCTCCTCCACCTCCACGCCCATCTCCACCAGCTTGGCGGTAATGCAGTCCAGGTGCTTGGGAATGACGTTTTTGATGCGGACCTCGCCGCCGGCGGCGGCCACGGCGGCCATATAGGTGCCGGCCTCGATCTGGTCGGGGATGATGGAGTAGGAGCCCCCCCGCAGGCCGGGGACGCCCCGGACCTTGATGACGTCGGTACCGGCTCCCATGATGTCGGCTCCCATGGAGTTGAGGAAGTTGGCCAGATCCACGATGTGGGGCTCCTTGGCGGCGTTTTCGATGATGGTGAGCCCCTCGGCCAGGGTGGCGGCCAGCATGATGTTCATGGTGGCGCCCACCGACACCACGTCCAGATAGATCTGGGCGCCGGTCAGCCGCCGGCCGCCGGAGGAGGCGTGGACATAGCCCCCCTTGACCTCCACGTCGGCCCCCATGGCCACAAAGCCCTTGATGTGCTGGTCGATGGGCCGGTCGCCCAGATGGCAGCCGCCGGGCAGCGGGACCTCCGCCGCGCCGAAGCGGCCCAGCAGGGCCCCGATCAGGTAGTAGGAGGCCCGGATTTTCCGGGCCATGTCCAGCCGCACCTGTTCATTGTGGATGCGGGTGCAGTCGATATCCACGGTGGTACGGTCCACCGTGCGGACGTCGGCGCCCAGCTCCTGTAAGATTTTCAAAATCGAGGTCACATCGCTGATCTGGGGAATGTTCTCGATCCGGCAGGTGCCGTTTACCAGCAGAGCTGCCGGGATAATGGCCACGGCGGCATTTTTGGCGCCGCTGATGTCGATCGCACCATGCAGCGGTTTCCCGCCGCGAATCACATATTTTGTCAAGTCCGCACCCTCTTTTATCCTCCCGCCCGGGCGGCGGTGAGACCGCCCGCGCTATCGGGGGCCGGACGATCCAGATCCGGCCCCGATCCCTGTATACTGCGGCTGGGGCGTGCCGCCCAGCCGTTCCAATCGTCATATCATGGATGAGAGCCCCAGAAAAACGCCGCCGGTCGGCCCTATCATCCAATGATATTATAGCATCACTAGTATGCAAAATCAAAAGAAATTTTACGCAAATGTTACAGCGAAATTTTTTGACAAAACTTGCACAATAACGATGCCCCAAAAGGGGGAGGATCAAACCAAAACGGGCATTTTAATCGGGAAAATAGCGGTGGAGGGTGGCCAGGGCCTGACGGGGGAGGATGAGGCGGGCGTGCTCGGTCAGCCGGGCGTCCAGGAAGGGAGCCTGCTCCGCCTCCGCGCCGAACTCGGACAGGCGGCAGGCGGTCTGCTCCTCCCCGGCGGGGAGGGACAGCCAGTAGCGCCCCTCCCAGAAGAACAGGGCGGCCTCCTCGGGGCAGACGGCCCAGAGGGCGCGGGCGGCGGCCAGCAGCCCCTCCAGGTCGGGAAAGGCAAGCCAGATCCGAGGCGGCTCGCTCCGGCGGGCAAAGACCAGCACCCCGCAGGCGTCGGGATAGGCTTCGATCTCCAGGGGCCCCTCCGCCGGCAGGCCGGCACGGAGAAAGGCGTCCCGGGTCAGGGTGAGGGCCAGCTCCCGGGTCAGGCTTTCGGGGGTGAGGCCGTGCTCTTTCAGGTCGGCGGGGGTGAGGTACAGCGCAACGCTGGCGGCGCCGATGGGCTGGATGGTCATGTGAGGTTCCTCCTTGCGCTCCGCGGGGCGGATACTGTCCCCATTATAAGGGGTGCGCCGGGACATGGATAGCTGTAATGATTGGGGAAAACGGTGAAAAGTACCCGGCACGGCCGGGTATTGGCAGGCTGACCCAACTGTGGTATACTAAAATCACTGATGTGAATAGGAGCTGGCAGTATGGAGCTATATGAAAAGACGGTATTCAGCGAGGAAAAATTCAAGGGCGTCATCGTGGACGTGCGGTTGGACCGGATCGAGCTGCCCAACGGCCGGCCGGCCACCCGGGAAGTGGTGTCCCATCCCGGCGGGGTGGCCATCCTGCCTCTCCACGACGACGGTACCGTGACGGTGGTGCGGCAGTTCCGCTACCCCTTCGGCCGGGTCATCACCGAGCTGCCCGCCGGCAAGCTGGAGCGGGGGGAGGACCACCGGGTGTGCGCGCTGCGGGAGCTGGAGGAGGAGACGGGCTATACCCCGGCCACGCTGACCTATATGGGGGCGCTGCTCTCCTCACCGGGCTTTACCGATGAGGTGCTCCATATGTACCTGGCCCGAGGGCTGAAGCCGGGCGAGTGTCATCCAGACGAGGACGAGTTCCTGGAGCGGGACCGGGTGCCCTTGGGGGAACTGGTGAAGGAGGTCATGGACGGGACCATCCAGGACGCCAAGACGGTGGCCGCCGTCCTCAAGGCCAAGGTTCTGCTGGATCTGTAACGGGAAGAAGGGAGCGGTCATGGCAAAGACGATCTTGATTGTCGAGGATGAAAAGAACATTGTGGATATCCTCAGCTTTAATCTGGGGCGGGAGGGATATGCCACGCTGGAGGCCTATGACGGGGAGGCGGGGCTCCAACTGGCGCTGGAGCAGGACCCGGACCTGATCCTGCTGGATCTGATGCTGCCTAAGATGAACGGCTTTGATGTGTGCCGGTCCGTCCGGGAGCACGGCCGGGCCACCCCGATCATCATGCTCACCGCCCGGGAGGAAGAGACCGACAAGGTTCTGGGCCTGGAGCTGGGGGCCGACGACTATATCACCAAGCCCTTTTCCATGCGGGAGCTGCTGGCCCGGGTGAAGGCCAATATCCGCCGGGTGGGGATGCTCACGGACCCGGCCCAGATCCGGCCCTCTGCGGCCAGCCGCCTGGAGCAGGGGCGTATCGCCATTGATACGGAACTGCTCATGGCCTACAAAGACGGAGCGCCCCTGGAGCTGACCCAGCGGGAGTACGAGCTGCTGAAATTCCTGGCCTCCAACCCGGGGAAGGTGTTCTCCCGGGAGGCCCTGATGGAGAACGTGTGGAATTACGAGGGCTATGTGGGCGACGTGCGGGCCGTGGACGTGGCCATCCGCCGCCTGCGGGAAAAGGTGGAGGACGACCCCGCCAGCCCGCA
>NZ_DCJO01000001.1:93920-98299 GCF_002320075.1 Intestinimonas sp. UBA1698
GCAATTCGTAGTGACCCGGCGGGGGCTGGGGTACCTGTTCAACGCCTGAGCCGGTATCGTCCTCCACGTGGGCCCCATCAAAGATGGGGCGGCGCGTGAGCGCCGTGCAAGCGTTTTGCAGCCGGCAAAACCTTGGCGCAGGGGCAATTCATTTGCCCCAAGCGTTTGAAAAGGGCGGGGACCCCGTGCGGCAGCGCCCCATGGGGCGGAGGACGACCCCGCCAGCCCGCAATTCGTAGTGACCCGGCGGGGACTGGGGTACCTGTTCAACGCCTGAGCCGGCAAAAGACTTTGGGCCCGTGCGGCAGCGCCGCATGAGGCGGAGAAGGGGGCGCTTGCCCGATGTTTCGTTCGCTGCATATGAAGCTGGTGCTCATCATGGTGCTGCTTATCCTGTCGCTGATGACGGTGGTGGGGGCTTTTTTGATGAACTCCGTGGTGCGCTTCTATCTGGACGACTTCTACGTCCAGATGCAGGATGTGTTCGGGGATCAGGTCTTCCTGGACGATCTGCAGACCCCCACCCAGGATGAGCTGGAGGGGCGCGTCGAGCCGGTGGACATGCTCAAACAGGTCCTCAACTCCAATATGGGCCCTCTGGGCATCGACAACCGTACCCGCTATTACTATATCCTGGACAGTGCCACCGGCGCCTACCTGACCAGCTCCGACGATGCCGACACCCTGCGGGAAAAGACCCCCAACATCACCCATGTGGTCAACGCGCTGGCCCAGGGCGAGCTGACCGAGGTGGGCAGCGACAGCGACATCACGGCTTCCTACATGGACCTGGCGGTCCCCGTCCGGCGGGGGGACAGCAGCTATATCATCTACATCTACGACTCCCGCCAGACCATCTCCGAGCTGAATGCATCCCTGTTCACCATCATCGTGGAGGCCCTGGTGTTCGGTCTGATCATTTCGGTGCTGCTCTCCTTTCTGCTGGCCAAGACCATGACCACCCCCATTGAACGGCTCACCGACGGCGTAAAGCGGGTGGCCTCCGGCAACTTCTCCCGGAAGATCGAGGTGGGCTCCCGGGACGAGATCGGCATCCTCACCGGCAACTTCAACCACATGGCCCGGAAGCTCCAGGACACCATACAGGAGGCGGAGAACGAGCGCAACAAGCTGGATACCCTGTTCCTCCACATGACCGACGGCGTGGTGGCCTTCTCCCGGCTGGGGCTGGTCATCCACAAGAACCCGGCGGCCGAGGAGATGCTGGGCCGCCCCATCGGTGAGCAGACGGCCTACGGCGCGCTGTTTGGGGACATTGCCTCTCTGGAGCAGGTGCTGGCCCTGGAACAGCCGGCCTACCTGTCCGGCGAGCGGGAGGCGGCCGGGCGGACCCTGGAGCTGCTGCTGGCTCCCTTTGACGGGGAGCGGCAGGAGGGGGGCGTTATGGTGGTCATCCATGACGTCACCGAGCAGCGCAAGACCGAGGAGCTGCGCCGGGAATTCGTGGCCAACGTGTCCCATGAGCTGCGCACCCCTCTCACCAACATCCGCTCCTACGCCGAGACCCTGGCCGACAACGCCGGGGATCTGCCTCCGGAGACCGAGAAGAACTTCCTGGGGGTCATTCTCAATGAATCCGACCGTATGACCCACATCGTGCAGGATCTGCTCACCCTGTCCCGGTTCGATTCAGGCCGGAGCGAGTTCAAGCTGGCCCGGTTCTCCTTCGAGGGGGCCATCCGGGATATGTATCACGCCGTGCTCATGGAGGCCCAGCGCCACGGGCATACCGTAGCGCTGGAGCTGGAGCCCAACCTTCCCGGCATCGTGGGGGACCGGGAGCGCATCCTGCAGGTCATGATGAACGTCGTCTCCAACGCCATCAAGTACACCCCCGACGGGGGGGCGATCGGCATCTCCGCCGGCCGGGCGGGAGAGAAGGTGTGGATGGAGGTGTCCGACAACGGCATCGGTATCCCACTGGAGGACCGCTCCCGCATTTTTGAGCGGTTTTACCGGGTGGACAAGGCCCGCTCCCGGGAGTCGGGCGGCACGGGCCTGGGCCTCTCCATCGCCAAGGAGATCGTGGACCGGCATCAGGGGAGCATCGCGCTGGTGGACCGGCCCGGCCCCGGGCTGACCCTCCGCATCGAGCTGCCCGTGGAGGGTCCCGGCCATGAACAGTAAGGGAATGCGCCGGCTGGTGGAGGCGGGGAAAAGCCTGCTGATCCTGCTGCTGGCTCTTTCGGCGGTCTACCTGCTGGGCCGCACCCAGTTTTTGGCTGAGGCCTCCGGCGCGGGCCAGGGCTGGGTGTCCGGGCTGGTGGGGTTCTTCGGCGGCGACCGGGACAGCCTGATCGGGCGGCCCATGGAGGGCGGCCAGGCCGCGGTGGTCCGCCCTGTCCGCATGGCAGTGTCCAACGAGCGGGGGCGGTACGGCGGCCAGTACGATACCGGCCTGGTGGACGAGCTCTACAGCAAGATGCCCAACCTGCTGGCCGACGCTCTGACCGGCGCGGGCGAGCCGCGGCAGGTCTCCGAGCAGCGCTGGCGGGAGGCTCTGACGGACGCTGCGCCCAGCGTATATCTGGACCTGCTGGGGCAGGTGCCTCTTCCGGTCCTGGCCGCTTCGGTGGGCGGCGAGCCCTCCGGTACGGATCTGGAGGCCCCAGTCCGTCGCCTGCTGCTCACCGCCGGCCAGGGCGGAGAGGCAGTTCTGTATTATATCAATGAGCGGGATGGCTCGTATTATGCCTGCGATCTCTCCACCGGCCGGGACCTGGCCGCGCGGCTGGCCGACGCCGTGGAGGAGTATTCGCCCAACGGGGTGCTCTTTGCCTTTGAGGACCCCCGGCAGTATGGGGGGCTGGCCCCCTACACCATGGTCAAGCAAGACGATACCCCCGCTCCGGCGGCCTATCTGTGCGCCAACCCCGTGCCCATCTACGATACGGACGAGGTGGACGGCCTGCTGCGGGACCTGTCCTTCCACCCCCAGGCCAGCCAGACGGTCCGCACCTCCAATGTTCTCTCCGTCCGGGAGGGCAGCGGGGATTCCCTGCGGCTCTATGACACCGGCGTGGCGATTTACCACGCCGCCACGGCGGAGGATTCCCGGTTCCCCGTCCCCGGGGAGGGGGAGGTGCGCTCGGAGCTGGAGCTGGTGGAGGCGGCCTGGTCTCTGGTGGAGCGGGCCACGGCCGGCCGCCGGGGGGAGGCACGGCTGTATCTGATCGGCCGGGACAGCGGGGAGGAAGACGTCACGCTCTACTTCGGCTATCAGCTCAGCGGAGCCGACGTAGTGGTCCGCCAGGAGGGCTATGCCGCCAAGGTGACCATTCGTCAGGACAGCGTGGTGGATTTTACCCTGCAACTGCGGACCTACCGGGCGGCCTCCGAGGCTGCGGCCCCGGTGCTGCCGGTGACCCAGGCCGCAGCCGCCATGCGGGCCCTGGGCGTGGAGGGCTCGGAGCTGGTCCTCAGCTACCTGGATACGGGGAGCAGCAGCGATACCGTCTCTGCCCAGTGGGTGGCCCGCTGAACGGCGCCATAGGAAGGAGGTGAGGGGCCCTGGAGTGGTCCAAGATCAAAAACATCATCATTCTCATGCTCCTGGGGGTCAACCTCTTTCTGCTGGTACTGGTGGCCGGGCGGGAGGCCCGCAGCGCCCAGTACCTGGAGCGCGCCCGGGACGAGGCGGTGTCCATTCTGGAGAAGAATGGAATCGCCATGACGGCAGCCCTGCCCCGGGAGATGACGCTGACCGCCATGACGGTGACCCGGGATGCCGCAGCCGAGCAGGCGCAGGCTGCCGGGTTGCTGGGGGAGGCCGCCGCCGCGGAGGACGGGGCGGGCTCCTACCGGGGGGAAAAGGGGACGGCCCGATTCTCCGCGGACGGCACCTTTTCCGTCTCTCTGAACGCCGGAGCCTATCCCCAGGGCGGAGAGCTGCCGGGCCGGTTTGGACTGGCCTGCCTGCGGAAGATGGGCTTTGAGGGGGAGGCCTCGGAGTACGACGAGGCCAGCGGGACCCTGACGGTCCGGCAGACCTGGCAGGACGCTCCGGTCTTTTCCTGCGTGGCCACCCTCACCTATGAGGATGGGGAGCTGCGGGGCATCCAGGGCGCCCGGCTGACCGGCACACCGTCGGCGGAGGCCGGTGAGACTCCGTTGACGGTCGCCACGGTGCTGCTGCGCTTCCTGGCCTATCTGAAGGACACCGGCGTCATCTGCCGGGAGATCCGGAGCATGACGGCGGGCTATACCCTGTCCACCGTGCAGATCAACCCCGTCTACATGGCGCCCGCCTGGTACATTGTCACCGATATCCAGAGCTATTATATGGATGCCGTCACCGGTGTGGTGACGGTGGCGGGATGAACGTTCTGTTCGGAACAGGCTGCCCGGAGCAAGGCTCC
>NZ_DCJO01000001.1:98326-101864 GCF_002320075.1 Intestinimonas sp. UBA1698
AGGCTCCGGGCAGCCTGTCTGTTTTGCCGCCCTTTTTGAAAAGGCGCTTGTAAAAGAGTGCCAAAACATATATTATAAAAGTAGGAATTGTATGTTTAATTTGTGAGGGGGCGGCGAAAGCAGTTTGGTTTGGCATCCGGTTTGCATAGCTATAGGGAGAAGTACATGTTGCCCGAGCAGAGAAAGAGAAGAAAGGAGGCCGTATGGGAGACAGAGTTTGTGAGCCGATCACCAGACGGGAAGAAGTCTACCAAAGTGCGCTGGACACCATCTATTGCGCCATTATTATTCTGGATCAGGCTGGAAAGATCCTTTATGTCAATGAGTCTGCACGGAAAATGGTGGAGGGGTCCTCTGTGGTGTTCGAGGAGCTTTTGGAGTGCCTTGGACAGGAGGTAGACCTGGTGCGCGGCTCGGGGCGCTACCAAATAGACGTGGGTCCGGCCAGGATCGTGTGCAGGGTGAACCCCAGATATCTGTCCGGAGAGCGCCATGGCAGCACCATCGTGCTCCACCAATCCAAGCATTCCGAGTGTGTCATGCAGGAAATGGACGTAGTGAGCAGTATCTTCGAGGAGCTCAACGTCTGTCTGGAGTCCTCCCACGACGGGATCATGGTATCTGACGGCATGGGGAACGTGATCCGGCTCAACGCCGCGCTGGAGAAGCTGATAGGAGTCAAGCGCCGGGATATCCTGGGCCGGAACGTGGCCGATCTGGTGCAGGAGGGCGTGTACGAGTCCTCTGCCATCCTCCAGGTCATTGAGACCGGGAAGACGGCTACCGTGGTCATCGACCACAACGGCAGGCAATTGCTGATCACCGGCTCGCCGGTCTATAATGCCAACAGCGCCATGACGGCTGTGGTGGCCAACATCCGGGACATGTCCGAGCTGAACGACCTGCGCCAAAAGCTGGAGCAGCAGCAGATGATTGCTGAGAAATACAGCAAGGAGCTGGCCCATATCGCCCGGCAGCAGAGCGCGCAGACCAGCTTTGTGGCCTGCAGCCGGGAGATGAAGACCATCCTGGCCACCATCCATTCCATCTCTGAGGTGGACTCCACCGTCCTCATCTCGGGAGAGTCGGGCACCGGCAAGGAGATGGTCGTCAATGAGATCTATGCCTCCAGCATGCGCAGCTACCGCCCCATCATCAAGGTAAACTGCGGTGCCATCCCGCCCGCCCTGTTTGAGTCGGAGCTGTTTGGCTATGAGGACGGCGCCTTTACCGGGGCGCGCCGCAAGGGCAAGCCCGGATTTTTTGAACTGGCCCACATGGGCACGCTGTTTCTGGACGAGGTGGGGGAGCTCCCGCTGGAGATGCAGGTCAAGCTGCTGCGGGTGCTGCAGGAGGGAGAGATCATCCGCATCGGCGGATCAAAGCCCATCAGTGTGGACGTGCGGATCATCGCGGCCACCAACCGGGATCTGTGGGAGATGACCGAAGAGGGCACCTTCCGGCAGGATCTGTACTACCGGCTGAACGTCATCAACATCGAGGTGCCCCCTCTGCGCCAGCGGCGGGACGACATCATTCCGCTGGTCATGCATATGCTGGAGCGCTTCAACCAGAAATACGGCAAGCACAAGGAGATCCCCATCGAGCTGGGCAAGGTGCTGCGGGAGCTGCCCTGGCGGGGGAATGTGCGGGAGCTGGAAAACCTGATTGAAAACCTGGTGGTCCTCTGCCCGGAGGACGTGCTGACGCCGGAGCATTTGCCGGTGCGGTACCAACGCGGCCAGAACCCGGCGTCCCAGGTGGAGATTCGGGGGATTCTGCCCATGAAGGATATGGTGCGCCGGGCGGAGCGGCAGCTCATCGCCAACGCCCAGGCCCAGTATTCCTCCATGCAGGAGGTGGCAAAGGCCCTGGGGGTGGACGTATCCACCATATCCCGAAAACTCAGCCGGAATTGATCCCCCAAAAGCATTGCATTTTTGCAAAAACCCCTGCAAAAATGCAAAGACCTTGCAAATACTTCGCCATAAGAACATTTTGAAGGAAAAGGCAGCCGCCCGGCCGTGCATTTTTGCACAGCCGGGCGGCTTCTTGCTGGGCAAAAATGCAGCAAATCCATGGATTTTTAACCATTTTAAAATTGGCACGCTGGTTGCTTTATATACTGCCAGAACACCAAACCCGGCCCGACAGAGAAACAGAAAGGAAGGATACCAATATGAACTTTACCCTGAACGAAAACCAACTGGCCATCCAATCCACGGTCAAGGCGTTTGCCGAAAAGGAATTGGCCAAGGACATCCTGGTGCGGGATGCCGCCGCCGAATTCCCCCACGACCTGTATGCCAAGATGGGGGAGATGGGCCTGATCGGCCTGCCCTATCCCAAGGAGTACGGCGGCCAGGGCGAGGATTACCTGTCCTATATCCTGGCGGTGGAGGAGGTCTCCAAGGTAGATGGAGCCATGGGCATCTCCTACTCGGTCTCCACCTCCCTGTACGGCGGTTCCCTGACCAACTCCCAGGCCACCGAGGAGCAGCTTCGCCGCTTCCTCACGCCGGTGGCCTCTGGCAAGAGCCTGGGCTCCTTTGCGCTGACCGAGCCCACTGCGGGCTCCGACGTGGCGGGCGCCCGCACTTTGGCGGTCCGGGACGGCGACGATTACGTCATCAACGGCTCCAAGTGCTTCATCACTAACGGGCCGCTGTCCGACTACTTCGCCGTGTATGCCCTCACCGACAAAGAGGCGGGACCCAAGAGCATGGCCTGCTTTGTGGTGGAGAAGGGGACCCCCGGCTTTGTCATCGGTACCCGCCACAATACCATGGGCCTGCGCAGTGCCATGGTCTGCGAGCTCTATTTCACAGATTGCCGCGTGCCCGTGGCCAACATGATCGCCGCGCCGGGCAAGGGCTTCGGTCTGGCCATGAAGACCCTGGACGGCGGCCGCATCGGCGTGGGCGCGCAGGGCCTGGGTATCGCCGAGGGGGCCTGGGAGATCGCCCGCAAGTATCTGATGGAGCGGCAACAGTTTGGCAAGCCTCTGTGCAAGCAGCAGACCATCGCCTTCAAGATGGCCGAGCTGGCTATTGAGATTGAGCAGGCCAAGTACATGGTCTACAAAGCCGCCCTGGAGAAGGGAGAGGGCCAGCCCTACTCCATCTCCGCCGCCAAGGCCAAATACTGCGGCACCAACGCCGCCATGCACGTCACCACCGAGGCGGTCCAGCTTCTGGGCGGCAACGGCTATATGAAGGAGTTCCACGTGGAACGCATGATGCGTGACGCCAAGATCACCCAGATTTATGAGGGCACCAACGAGATCCAGAAGATGATCGTCAGCGGCACGCTGTTCCAGTAAGCGTGTAACGTACAGCCTGTAAAAGGAGATGAAATTATGAACGATTGGAAGGCGATGTACCAGGAGAAACGCAAGACGCCGAAGGAAGTGGCCAAGCTCTTCCACTCAGGGGACATCTGCCTGAGCAACGGACAGATCACGGAGCCCGTCGCCATCCTGCACGCCCTGGCGGACCGGGCGGAGCGGGAGGGGCTGACGGGGATCCGGCACTACCTG
>NZ_DCJO01000021.1:0-21565 GCF_002320075.1 Intestinimonas sp. UBA1698
TTTCCTTTTTGGATCATTGAAAAAAAGCCTATCAATGAGGAAAAAGATGAGAATGATTTCATAAAAGAACCTCCGCAAATTGATGTTGGAGAGGTATCCTTACTCTCTCAAAAAATCTGTGAAAAGCTCAGAGGACATGATGAGTTTAAAAAAGATTTCCACAAAAATCTGCTCAAATTCTTTTTCCTTAACAGAATGGGCGAACAGAAAATATTATCAATTATGTTATGTGGAAATTCGGGAATTGGAAAGACGCAATTCGCTAAGTTTATATCAGAAACAATGTTTCCAAGAGAGCCACTAATAAAAATCAATTTTGGCAATTATTCCACAGAAGGAGTTTTAAATAGTCTAATAGGTTCTCCACTTGGGTATGTTGGAAGCGAAGAAGGTGGGGAGCTAATCAACAAGATAACTACATCTAAAACAAAAATTATACTCATTGATGAGTTTGAGAAAGCGACTCCAAGCGTCTACAATTTCTTTTATGAATTGTTGGAAGATGGTATATTTACGGATCGACACGGCACAGAGCACAATCTTAATGGGTACATTATAGTTTTTACCTCAAATATGACCCAGAGTGAATATTCAAAGAAAATTCCTGATTCCTTAAAGTCTAGGTTCGATATGGTTTATTATTTTGTTGATTTGCCTATAGAAGAAAAACAGCAATACATACAAGTTACGGCACTTCGCTTAATTGAAAAGTTGGAAAAGAACTTTGGGAGAAAAGTCAATATTCAAGATATTAGTTTAGAACTATCTGAATTATCTCAATATAACAATCTAAGAAATATCAAGAAAGCAGTTGAGGATAGAGTGTTTAATGCTTTTCTAGATATTTATGTAGATGGAACGAGCAAATAAAAGGAAAAGGGTATCGCTGTATTATGAGCGATACCCTTTTTGCACCTGTTTGTCAGCCGTTAAGTTTATATGTTTTTGATACTTCCTTATCGGTGTTCACCAAATGGGTACGGACCTCTTTTTATACGGGGGAAAGAAACTTACTTCAGCTCGACCTTGGCGCCGGCCTCTTCCAGCTTCTTCTTCAGCTCCTCGGCCTCATCCTTGGAGACGCCCTCCTTGATGGCCTTGGGAGCGGCCTCGACCAGAGCCTTGGCCTCAGCCAGGCCCAGGCTGGTGATCTCGCGGACGGCCTTGATGACCTTGATCTTCTCAGCGCCGATCTCAGCCAGGACGACGTCAAACTCGGTCTTCTCCTCAGCAGCAGCAGCGGCGGCAGGAGCGGCAGCAGCGGCGACGGCTACGGGAGCGGCGGCGGAAACGCCGAACTCATCCTCGATGGCGTGGACCAGCTCGGACAGGTCCAGAACGGTCAGAGCCTTGATCTCTTCCAGAATAGCAGTAACTTTTTCGCTAGCCATGATATTTACCTCCAAAATGTTGTTTTGTTTCATTTGAGCAACCTGGGAAAAAGAGCACGTACCTTAGCCGGCCTTCTGATCGGCGACGGCCTGGAGTGCGCGGGCCAGACCGCTGATGGTGGCGTCGAGGGAGACGGCCAGACCGCGGACGGGACCCTGCATGGCGCTGAGCAGCATGGACAGCAGGACTTCCTTGCTGGGCAGCTCGGCCAGCGCATTGACCCCGGCCACGTCGATGACCTTGCCATCCACGAAGCCGGCCTTGATGACAAACTTCTGACCGTTCATCTTCTTGGCGAACTCGGCCACCACCTTGGCGGGAGCCACGGGGTCATTGGCGCAGACGGCCAGAGACGTGGTGCCGTTCAGGACGGGCTCCAGCTCGTCCAGACCGGCGTTCTTTACGGCAAACCGGGTCAGGGTGTTCTTGACGACCGCGTAGTCCACGCCGTTCTTGCGCATCTCGGCGCGCAGAGCGGTATCCTCAGCCACGGTGATGCCCTTATAGTCCACGAGGACGCCGCCGGCGGCCCCCTGGAGCTTCTCGGTCAACTCGGCCACGATGGCCTGCTTCTCACTGAGTACCTTTGCATTCGGCATATTGTTTCACCTCCGTCAAAAGCACAAAAAAGTGCTGTCTTCACGTCCAAGACATGAAGACAGCACGAAAAAACATTCGACTGGCTTCCTCGGCAGGATTTACGGGGAATGACCCCACCTGCTGTCTCTGGAACGCGAAATATAATATATCAGCTTTTGGTCGGCTTGTCAAGAAAAACAGAGCAAGTTTAAGCCAGGGTATGTTCCTTGGAAAATACCGGACCTTACATCAGCTTGGCGCCGTTGACCTTGACGCCGGGTCCCATGGTGGAGGCCACCACGCAGCTCTTGATATACTGACCCTTGGCGGCGGCGGGCTTGGCCTTGACAATGGCGCTCATCAGAGCGCTGAAGTTCTCGGCCAGCTTCTCGGCGCCAAAGGAGACCTTACCGATGGGGCAGTGGATGATGTTGGTCTTATCCAGACGATACTCCACCTTACCGGCTTTGATCTCGGTGACGGCCTTGGCCACATCGGGGGTGACGGTGCCGGCCTTGGGAGAGGGCATCAGGCCCTTGGGGCCCAGGATCTTACCCAGACGGCCCACAACGCCCATCATGTCGGGGCTGGCGACCACCACGTCATAATCAAACCAGTTCTCCTGCTGGATCTTCTGAACCATGTCCATCTCGCCCACAAAGTCGGCGCCGGCGGCCTTGGCGGCCTCGGCCTTGTCGCCCTTGGCGAAGACCAGCACGCGCTGGGTCCTGCCGGTGCCGTGGGGGAGGACGATGGCGCCGCGGACCTGCTGATCGGCGTGACGGGAGTCAACGCCCAGCTTCACGTGGAGCTCCACGGTCTCGTCGAACTTGGCGGGAGCGGTCTTGACCACCAGATCCATGGCCTCGGCGGTGTCATACAGCATGGCCTTATCGATCTGCTTTGCGCTGTCCTGATATTTCTTACCTCTAAACATCGTATTTCCCTCCTTCCCTTATTCTCCGACCACGACGCCCATGGAACGGGCGGTGCCGGCGATCATGCTCATGGCGGACTCGATGGAAGAGGCGTTCAGATCGCGCATCTTGGTCTCGGCGATCTTGCGCACGTCCTCCTTGCTGATGGTGGCGACCTTCGTCTTGTTGGGGACGCCGGAACCAGACTCGAGGTTGCACGCCTTTTTGATGAGCACGGCGGCGGGAGGGGTCTTGGTGATGAAGGTGAAGGAACGGTCGGCATAGACGGTGATGACCACGGGGATGATGAGGCCCACGTCATTTTTGGTCCGCTCGTTGAACTCCTTGGTAAAGGCGGCGATGTTCACGCCGTGCTGGCCCAGAGCGGGACCGACGGGAGGAGCGGGAGTCGCCTTGCCGGCCGGAATCTGCAGTTTTACGTAACCAGTTACTTTCTGTGCCACAATGAGCACCTCCTACGAATAAATGTGGTCGGACGGAATCCGGTACGGATTCCTCCCACGTGCGGGGGGAGGGCGCGTTACGCGCCCGGGTTCAGCTTTGGACGGGCTCCACCTGGTCCAGCTCCAGCTCTACCGGGGTCTCCCGTCCGAACATGGATACGACCACGCGGACCTTGCTGCGGTCCAGGTCGATCTCCTCCACGGCACCAAGGAAGGACTCCAGAGCGCCGTCGGTAATCTTGACGGTATCGCCGACCGCGTAGGCGACCACCACTTCCCGCTTCTCCACACCCAAGGCGGAAATTTCGTCCTCGGTGAGGGGGATGGCCTTGGTGCCGGAGCCCACAAAGCCGGTGACGCCGCGGACGTTGCGGACCAGATGCCAGGACTCGTCGGTCATGATCATCTTGACCAGCACATAGCCGGGAAACACCTTGCGCTCCACGACCTTGGGGCCGTTGTCGGTGATCTCGGTGACGGTTTCCAGGGGAATCTTCACCTCGTCGATGAGATCATGCATGTTGCGGTTTTCCACATGCTTTTCGATGGTGGCCTTGACCGTGTTCTCATAACCGGAATAGGTATGGACCACATACCACTTCGCGCTATCAGCCATGACCCGCTCCCTAGGCCTTGCCGGCCAGAGCCAGCAGCGCACGCACGATGGCGCCGGCCAGACCGTCGAAAATCCAGATGCAGGCGCCCACCACGATCACGCATACGATGACGGTGATGGTGTTGCTCACGGTCTGCTTGCCGCTGGGCCAAACGACTTTTTTCAGCTCGCTCTTCATCTCGCGGAACCAGCGTCCGATGCGCTGGAAGATGCCGGGCTTGGACTTTTTATCGTCCTTCTTGTCCTTCTGAGCCTTCGCAGGCTTGCTGGGCGCGGTCGTCAGCTCCTCGTCCGTCGTGGCCTTTTCGATCTTCTCGTTCTCAGACATTCAGTTACACCCTTCTTTCTTGTGACACTTCCGCAGCTCATCACTTGGTCTCGGTGTGAAGCGTGTGCTTTCTGCAGAAGGGGCAGTACTTGTTCCGCTCCAGACGGTCGGGGGTATTCTTCTTGTTCTTGTTGGTGACATAGTTGCGCTGCTTGCACTCGGAGCATCTCAGGGTGATCTTCACCCGCGCGCCGGCCTTTGCCATGTTTCGGCACCTCCTTTAATATATGACCGCTTCCGGACATAAAAAACGCCGGACCCGGCCTTGTCCGCCGAATCCAGCAACGTAAGGCGCGCATAGGCGCCGAGACGCTACGGTGAGGATTCGGCATTGTCTGCCTCCCTATGTCCGCCTGAGGCGGGGAAGGGTTTTGCCCGCATACACCGTAAAAATGCGCACAAAAAAAGAGCCCTTTTCATAGGTAAGATTAGAGTACCACATTTGACGGGAAACGTCAAGGGGAATTTTCATTGACAATCCGGGGTTTTGCCCTGATAATGGAGGAAAAAGGAGTGAAATGATGCGTATCATGGCAATTGACTACGGCGACGCCCGGACGGGCATCGCCATTTCAGATGCGACCGGCCTGTTGGCCGGGCACACCGCGGTCATCCAAAGCCGCAGGCCGGAAGTTGTGGCGGAGGAGATTGCCCGGCTGGTCCGGGTGCACGGCGTGGAGGAGCTGGTCCTGGGCTTTCCCCGGAACATGGATGGGACCGAGGGCCCCCGGGCAGAGCGGTACCGGGCCTTTGCCGAGCAGGTGGCCGGGGCGGCGGGGCTGACGCCGGTGCTCTGGGACGAGCGCCGCACCACCATCGAAGCCCACGCCATCCTTCATGCCGGCGGGAAGAAGATGAAGAGCCACAGGAAAAATGTGGACGCGGTGGCGGCTGCACTGATTTTGGAGGGGTATTTGACCAGAAAGCGAATGGAACCCCGGGAGTAGCGGCGCTACGCCGATCCTGGGGGAATATCTGTTTCGGAGTCGGACTCCTTTGGGGCCCTCCGGAACAGCTCGGTCACGCCGATATAGAGCAGGAAGGCCCCGAAAAAGCGTCGGAGCAGGGTCACGTCCAGGGCGGTGGCCACCCAGGCGGCCAAGGCGGTGCCGGCCAGTCCAGCCGCGATGGCGGGGAGGGCGGCGGGCTTGTCCACGTAACCGTTTTTTAGGTGGGCGGGCAGCGCAGTGGCGGCGGTGGGGAGGAAGTAGAGCAGATTGATGCCCTGGGCCAGATGCTGTTCCACCCCGGCAAAGGCGGTCATGTAGATGAGCAGCAGGGTGCCGCCCCCCACGCCGAAGCCGGAGAGTACACCGGTCGCGGCACCGGCCAGGACCGGGACGAGCCAGCTCACAGGCCGAAAAGCGACTTTGCGCCGCCGTAGAGGATGAGCAGGGCAAATGCCCGGCGCAGCCAAATCATGTTGACGCGTCGGAAGAGCTTGCCGCCTGCCCAGCCGCCAAGGAGGCCGCCCGCCAGATAGGGGAGGGCGGCCGTCAGGTCCAGCCCACCCCGGAAAAAGTAGATGACGGAGGACAGAATGCACAGCGGCAGGATAACAGCTACTGAGGTGGCAAAGGCCCGCCGCTGGTCCAGCCCGCACCGCCGGGTGAGAAATGGGACCAGCACCATGCCGCCTCCGCCGCCAAAAAAGCCGTTGGCGATGCCGGCGAGCCCGCCCGCTACCGCGGGAGCCAGCCAGGCTCGTTTTCGTTCCATAAAAAAACATCCCCCCATTGGCCTTAGTTTGCCAATGGGGGGATGTTTTATTCCCAGCACAGGAAGAAAGCGGCTGTCACCGGACGCCGGTCAGGTCCCGGACTACCTCGCTGGCCAGCAGCAGTCCGGCGGTGGCGGGGACCCACACTACGCTGGCGGGGACGCTGCGGCGGCCGGGGGGTGGGGATTCCGGCTGAGCCGTCCTGCGGGCCTCCTCTGGGGACCAGACTACCTTGTGGTGACGGATGCCTCGTCGGCGCAGCTCTCTGCGAACCACCCGGGCCAGCGGGCAGCCCTCGGTCTTTTCGATGTCGCTGACCCGGAGCAGAGAGGCGTCCAGCTTGTTGCCGGTGCCCAGGGCGGAGAGGATGGGGATCTGCCGTTCCAGGGCGGTCTGGATCAGGTCCAGCTTGCAGGATACCAGATCAATGGCGTCCACAATATAGTCGAACTGCCCTGCAAAAAATTCCTCCCGGCTCTCGGCGGAATAGAGAAAGGAGAGGGGGGTAACCCGGCACGCGGGGTTGATGTCCCGCACCCGGGCGGCCATTGCCTGAGCCTTGGGCTGATCCAGGGTGGAGTGGAGCGCCTCCGCCTGCCGGTTCAGGTTGGAGAGCCCCACCGTGTCGTGGTCGGCCAGAGTGAGAGCCCCCACGCCGGTGCGGGCCAGAGCCTCGGCGCACCAACTGCCCACGCCGCCCAGGCCCAGCACGGCCACATGGGCGCCGGACAGGACCGACATAGCTTCGGAGCCCAGCAGCATCTCGGCCCGGAGAAACGCTTCAGACATAAGATCGCCTCCATGATAAAAGTTCCCGCAGAGGTGCCTGCCTCTGCGGGAACCGCGGTATGGGAGTTAACCGATGACCTTGGCCATGCCCTTTTCCACCGCGGCGGTGGGGTAGGAGGGCATCCGGCTCTCGATCCAGGCGTTGGTGTCGGCGCTGGATAGAGCGGACTGGGCGGTGTTCTTCCAGACCAGGGGGCCCCAGTCCTGGAAGTAAATCAGATGATAGCCCCACTGGCTGCTCTGGGTGTTCTGGATGACGCCCAGATCGCCGCTCTGGCGGCTTTCGTCCAGGCACCAGTTTTTGAAATCGGCGAAGAAGCTGGTAGACTGGGTCACCTTATAGAAGCCGCCGTTGGTGTTGGAGCCGGGGTCCTCGGAATAGGTTTCCGCCAGCTTGGCGAAGGAGTCGGCCGTCCGATCGCCGGCTTCGAACTCGGCCTGGATCGACTCGATCTTGGCCTTGGCAGCGGCGTACTGCTCCTCGGTGGGCTCGGGCGTGGTGGTGGTGCCGTCCTCGTTCTGGACGGGCTCGCCGGTCTCGGCCATGACCAGGATATGGCGGATATCGGCGGAATAGTGGGTCGTGTCATCCAGCCAGCGGCCGTGGAACTGGAGCACATAGTAACCGCTGCTGCTCTCCACCACGGTGACGTCGCCGTCCTTTCGGGCGGAGTCGGTCAGCCATTCGGCGTAATCATAGGAGGCGACGGCGCTGCCCAGCCGGGTCTGCCGGTTGTAGTCGGGGTCGTCATAGTTGGCCTTGGCGTCCTCTGCGGCATAGTCCTTGGCGGCGGCGTTGAATGCCTCGCCGTCCTGGAGCCGGCGCAGCATGGCGTCGGCCTGGGTCTTGGCCAGGCCCATGGCGGCGGCCTTCTCCGCGTCGGTAGCCTCCACAGTGTTGCCGTCGGCATCCGTCTTGGCGGCGGGGGCGCCGCTGATATAGAAGGCACGGAAGTCGAAGGTATCCATGGTGTCGGCGTGCTCCTGGTAGTAGGCGGTCAGCTCCTCGTCGGAGTAGGTAAGGCTCTCCTGATAGTGCTGGGCGTACTCACTGGCCAAGGTGGAGTTGGTGAGGTGCTCACGGAAGGTGCTCTCGGTCATATAGGGACCGTAGACCGCGCGGAGATAGGCGGCCAGCGTATAGCCGTAATCGGTGGCGGACTGCTTGTAGCTGGTGACGGACTCCTCGACGCTCTGCTTGCCTGCGTCGGAGAGGGTGTAGCCGTCCTCAGCGGCGGCGGCGCACAGCAGGGCCTCGTTCTGCAGGGCCTCCAGGGCGCGGTCCTGGAAGAACTGGGCGTAGGTCTGTCCGGCCTCGGCGGTGAGCCCCACATACAGGCTCAGGTTCTGGGCGGTGGTGTCGTCGATGGTCTGCTGGTCGTCGGCCAGGGAGGCGTTGTAGGTGACCAGGCCGTAGTTGGCGTAGTTGCGAATGGTCTGCTTGGCGTTGTTGTAATAGAAGGCCACGTCGCCGACGGTATACTGCTTGTCGCCCACGGTGGCGGCTACGGTGCGCCGCTGGAAGAAGTTCGAATTCCAAACCAGCAGTGCGATGACCAGGACAGCGCAGACAATGCCGATGACGGTGTAGAGGATCTTCTTGCTGCGGGCCTTCTGGGCCTCTTCCGCCTCGCGGCGCTGCTTCTCGCTGAGTCCATCGCCCTGACGCTGCTTTTTTTCTCTGGATGCGCTCATGTATTTCAGTCCTCTCGTTGTTGTTCAGTACACATCAGTGCATTATACAGGATATGGACATGGCTTTCAAGCCTAAAAACACGCTCCGGGCGGAGAGAATGCCGATATTTTACAGAACGTTCAAAATATATTTCCCCGTTTGGGCAAGAAAAATCCGCCTTTATCGTCCGTAGATAAAGACGGAGAAGAAGAGAAAAAAGCTCCCGCTCTGGCCGTGTGGCCCTGATTAAAACCTGCACGCAACGGCAGGTGGGTCGCCTCCGCGCCGCTTTACTGCTTCCAACTTCCGGCACAGGCGAAGCCTGTGCCGGGAGGCCTGCAAGCCACGGCGCGAGGGGGGCGTCCCGTTTCAGAGATGTGGGTTTAAAAAGAAACCATCACGCACCGAGCAGGAGTGATTTGCGTCTGAACGCCCTTATTCGTCCTCGTCCTCAAACAGTTCCTCCATAAACTGCTGATAGACGGCCTCCAATTCTTCCTCGCTGTCCAGGGTGGAGAGCTGTTCCTCACCGTCCACGGAGACCACCTTCAGGATGATGAGGCCGGCGTCCTCTTCCTCATCGGCGGGAGGCTGGCCGTTTTCGTCCGCGTACTCGGCGGGGAAGAAGGCCATGTAGACGGAGCCGTTGAACTCGATGGTGTCCAAGTGCTCCAATTCGATTTCGTGTCCGTCCTCATCGGTGAGGGTGATAAAATTGCCGCCGTACTCGTCGCTCATGGTGGCACCGTCCCTTCTGTTCTTGGCCTTATTCTACCCCGGAGACGGAAAAAATGCAAGTGGGGGACATACCAAATTTTCCGACCCGGCGGCATCTGCACCAAAAAATGGAATTTTTTAGGGTGGACAAATCAACAAAATATGCTATAATAACAGCAAGGTCCGCGCCCTCGACGCGGGCTCCGCCGTGGCGGAAAAAGATTCCGCCGCGGCGGAATGCTTATATGCCCCCATGCGGGCAAAGCGGCTGTACGGCGGACCGCGGGTCTGCACGGACCGGACAGAGAACGTATGTATAGGACCGTACGGCGGCGCACCGCCGGGAACGGAGGTTATTTATTTGGCAGAGACAAACCACACGCCCCAGAGCCCGGGTCCCGGCCGGAGGCGCAGGAAACGGGCCGCCGGAGCAGAGATCGCCCTGAATATTTTGAAGGTATTGGGCACGCTGTTGCTCATCGGTATCACCACCGGCGCCATCCTGGCCTGTTTTGCGGCCGTCTACATCAAGACGGTCATCATGCCGCAGGCGCCGCTGGACCTGACCAAGTTTTCCGTGGACCTGTCCACCACCATCTATTACACGGATCCGAACACCGGCGCGGACGTGGAGTGGCTGACCGTCCACGGGGACGAGAACCGCAAATGGGTGTCCTATGCGGATATCCCGGAAAACCTGGTCCATGCGGCGGTGGCCATCGAGGACAAGCGGTTTTACGACCACCACGGCGTGGACTGGCTCCGGACCGCCCGAGGAGTGCTCACCATGTTCACCGGCGGCGATATCCAGGGCGGCTCCACCATCACCCAACAGCTCATCAAAAATGTGACTGAGCAGGACGAGGTGACGGTAAAGCGGAAGATCCTGGAGATCTTCCGGGCGCTGGACTTTGACCGCAACCACTCCAAGGAGGAGACCCTGGAGTGGTACCTGAATTATATTTATCTGGGGGAGAACTGCCGGGGCGTCTATACGGCCTCCTATGAGTATTTCGGCAAGGACGTCTCCGAGTTGACGCTGGCCGAGTGCGCCAGCCTGATCGGCATCACCAACAACCCCTCCATCTATGACCCCTACCTGGACCTGATCATCACCGACCCGGAGACGGGCGAAAAGGTGACCAACGTCCAGCGCAACAAGAACCGCCAGGAGAACATCCTCTATCAGATGCTGGATCAGGGTTACATCAGCCAAGAGGAGTACGACGCGGCGGTGGCCCAGGAGCTGGTCTTTGTCCGGGGCGAGGACACCAGCAAGCCCAAGGTGGTGTATACCTGGTTCCAGGACCAGGTGATTCGGGACGTGATTCAGGATCTGGTGGACAGCGGCAACGGCTGGTCGGAGGAGTACGTCAAGCAGATGTTCTACAGCGGCGGCCTGTCGGTGTATACCACCTTTGACCCCAAAGCCCAGGCCGCGGTGGACAGTGTGTATGAAAACCTGGACAACCTGCCCTACATCTCCAACGACGGGCAGCAGCTCCAGTCCGCCATCGTGGTGATCGACAACGCCACCGGCAATGTGGCCGCCCTCTCCGGCGGCATGGGGGAGAAGGAGAGCAGCCTGATTTTCAATCGCGCGACCCAGGCGGTCCGGCCCTCCGGCTCCTCCATCAAGCCCCTGTCGGTCTACGGACCGGCCATCGACATGGGACTCATCACCCCCGCCACTGTCATTGACGACTCGCCGTACAACAACAGCCGGGCGGGCGGCTGGCCCATCAACACGCCCGCCGGCTACCGGGGCCTGACTATGGTGTCCGACGCCCTCAAGCGCTCGGTCAATACCGTGGCGGTCAAGATCATGGCCAACTACAGCTCCCCGGAGCTGGCCTATCAGTACCTGACCGGCGAGAACGGCTTCGGCATCACCACTCTGGTGGAGTCCAAGGAGATCAACGGCCAAACCTACTCCGACATCGACATCGCCCCCCTGGCCCTGGGCGGCCTGACCAACGGTGTGACGGTCCGGGAGATGGCGGCCGCCTACTCCGCCTTTCCCCGGAACGGCGTGTATATTGAGTCCCGCACCTACACCAAGGTGCTGGATTCCAACGGCGAGGTCCTGCTGGACAACCAGCCAGAGACCCATACGGTGCTTAAGGAGTCCACCGCGTGGTATATGAACACCATGCTCCAGAGCGTCATGACCTCCGGCGGCACTGGCTCCAGCGGTCGGTTTGACGGCATGTCCATGGCGGGCAAGACGGGCACCACCTCCAGCCGGAAGGACCTGTGGTTCGCGGGTTACACGCCCTACTACACCGCGGTGGTGTGGACGGGCTACGACCAGCAGGAGCGGCTGGGCTCTTCCCTGAACAACCCCTCCATCGGCCTGTGGCGCAAGGTGATGAGCCAGCTCCACGAGGGCTTGGAGAATAGGAGCTTTGCCAAGCCGGAGAGCGTGCAGACCGTGACGGTACAGGTCTGCAAGGACAGCGGTATGAAGGCTACCGAGTACTGCAACAAGGATATCCGCACCGTCACCGGACAGGGGGAACGGGTGGTCAGCGTGACCCTGGCCGCCGGAGACGCGCCGACCGAGTTTTGCACCTACCACGTCCCCATCACCATCTGCTCCAACTCCCCCATTAAGGACGCGGAGGGCAATTCCACCGGCGTGTTCCATCTGGCAGGCCCTTATTGCCCGGAGGAGAGCCAGATGGAGGTGTCGGTGGTGGACTTCCCGCGGCGGGAAAACCTGAATGCGGCCGGGATCGGCGCGGTCAGCGTGTCGGACAACATCTTCTTGAAGGAGTACCTGGACAATCTGGGCCAGGCGGCCTACTGCGATCTGCACACCACGCAGCCCGTGGCGCCCGAGACGCCCAAGGTGGTGGACCCGAGAGATCCCGCTACCTGGCCGGGCCCGGAGGATTACCCCACGGTGGAGGAATGGGAGAAGTTTGACCCGTATGACCCCGCCACCTGGCCCGTGGGCTGGCCGGAGGCGGGCTCCGGCGGGGGAAGCGGCGAGACTGTGCCGCCCACAGAGCCCCCCACCGAGGCGCCGCTGCTGCCAGAGGGGCCGGACGACAGTGAGCCGTATGTCCCTGCCGCCTGATCCAATGCATCCGATCTGCCCCCGGCCGGCCCCTGCCGGCCGGGGGCGCCTGTTTGAAACGGTGGGAATCTTGCAAAGCGCAGGAAAAAACGCTATAATGAGACCTACAGAATCAACCGCACAGCGGCATGACCGCATATTTTGGAGGTGAGTCCATGCACCAGCATGAGCAGCAGTTTCATATCAAATGCGCCCCGGGGGACGTGGGCCGGTACTGCATCCTGCCCGGCGACCCGGGCCGCTGCGAAAAAATCGCGGCCTATTTTGACGACCCGGTGAAGGTGCAGTCCAACCGGGAATATACCACCTATACCGGCAAGCTGCTGGGAGAAAAGGTTTCGGTGTGCTCCACCGGTATCGGCGGCCCCTCTGCCGTCATCGCCATGGAGGAGCTTGCCGCCATCGGGGCAGATACCTTTATCCGAGTGGGTACCTGCGGCGGCATCGCCCTGCCGGTCAAGAGCGACGACGTGGTTATCGCCACCGGTGCCGTGCGCCATGAGGGCGCCAGCCGGGAATACGCCCCCATCGAATTCCCAGCCGTGTCCGACTACCACGTCCAGGAGGCCCTGGTGGCTTCGGCCAAGGCGCTGGGCAAGCCTTGGCACGCCGGGGTGGTGCAGTGCAAGGACTCCTTTTATGGCCAGCACGACCCGACGCGGATGCCGGTCGGCTATGAACTGCTGGCCAAGTGGGAGGCGTGGAAGCGCCTTGGGGTCCTGGCTTCTGAGATGGAGTCCGCCGCCCTGTTCTGCTGCGCCGCCGCCCTGGGCGTGCGCTGCGGCTCCTGCTTCCATGTGATCTGGAACCAGGAGCGGGAGGCCGCCGGTCTGGAACAGACCGAGAGCCACGATCTGTCCGCCGCCATTGAGGTGGGCATCGGTGCGCTGAAGCTGCTGATCCAAGAGGACCGGGAAAGGACCGAATAGGGCGGAAAACAAAACATTTTTAGGGAAACACAGGGCCGGTTAAGCCGGCCCTGTGTTCTTTACACAAAATTTACACGGTAAAGATTTACAGAAAAAGCCCTGTTATGGTAAAATAAATCGAACACAAAATATTTTCTGGTAAAGGAGGCGTCAATGAATAAGAGACTCAAGGAAAAGATAGAGGAGGCCCTGTCCTCGGTCGTACCGATCACGGCCATCGTGCTGCTGCTCAGCTTCACGATGGCGCCCATGCCGGTATCCTCCCTGATGCTCTTTCTGGTTGGAGCCCTGCTACTCATTGTAGGCGTGGGGCTCTTCTCGTTGGGCGTGGATCTGGCCATGATGCCCATCGGGGATGGGATCGGCAGCCAGATCTCCAAGGGGAAACGGCTCTGGAGGATCATTCCACTGTGCTTTGTCATCGGCGTGTTTGTCACCATTGCCGAGCCGGACCTGACGGTGCTGGCCCGCCAGGTTCCCGCTGTTCCGGATCTGGTCATCATCCTCACCGTGGCGGTGGGAGTGGGGGGGTTCCTGGCGGTAGCCGCGCTGCGGGCCAAGTTCGGCTGGCCCCTCAATAAGCTGCTCATCGTCCTGTACGGAGTGGTCTTTGTGATGGCCTTTCTGGTGCCCAAGGAGTTCCTGGCGGTGGCCTTCGATTCCGGCGGCGTCACTACAGGGCCCATTACGGTGCCGTTCATCATGGCATTGGGCGCCGGTCTGACCGCGCTGCATGCCGGCCGCCGCTCCGAGGAGGACAGCTTCGGCGTGGTGGCCCTGTGCAGCATTGGCCCCATCCTGGCCGTCATGGTGCTGGGGCTGTGCTACCGCACCTCAGAGCTCAGCTATACCCCGTTCTCCATCCCGGACCTGGAGACCACCGCCGATGTGGGGCAGTATTTTGCCGCCGGCCTGCCCGCCTACATGCAAGAGGTGGCGCTGGGCCTGCTGCCCATTGTGGCCTTTTTCACCCTGTTCCAGGTCGTCTCCCTCCGGCTCAAGCGCAAGACGGTCATCAAGATCGTGGTGGGTATGCTCTATACATATGTGGGGCTGGTGCTGTTCCTCACCGGCGTGAACGTGGGCTTCCTGCCCGCCGGACATTACCTGGGGGCTCAGATCGCCGGGCTGCCCTACCGCTGGGTGCTGATCCCCATCGGCATGGTGGTGGGCTATTTCATCGTGGCGGCCGAGCCCGCCGTCCATGTCCTCAACCAGCAGGTGGAGGATCTGACGGGCGGCGCCATCCCGCAGAAGGCCATGGGGCTGGCGCTCTCCCTGGGTGTGGCTGTGGCCCTGGGCCTGGCCCTGACGCGGGTGCTGACCGGCATCTCCATTCTGTGGCTGCTGGTGCCGGGCTACGCCATCGCTTTGGGCCTCAGCTTCCAGGTGCCCAAGGTGTTCACCGCCATCGCCTTCGACTCCGGCGGCGTGGCTTCCGGGCCTATGACGGCCACCTTCCTGCTGCCCTTTACCATGGGAGCCTGTGAGGCGTTGGGAGGCAACGTGCTCACCGACGCCTTCGGCGTGGTGGCCATGGTGGCCATGACGCCGCTCATCGCCATTCAGGTCCTGGGCCTGGTCTACCAGTGGCGGATCGCCCACGGCCCCGAGGAGCTGGAGCTGGCCCTGGCGGAGGGCGCGGACGAGATCATAAGCTATACAGAGGAGGACGAGGCCGATGGGTGACGCTGTGATCAAGCTGATGGTGACCATTGTGGACCGGGGACGGAGCTCCAAGGCCGTGGACCTGTTTAAAGCCGCCGGCCTGCCCTTTCACTATGCCTGTCTGGGCCACGGCACAGCCAATTCCGACATTCTGGACTATCTGGGCCTGGGGGAAACGCAGAAGGACGTGCTCCTCACCGCCGTCCCAGAGCCTGCGGCCCACGGCCTACTGGTCCGGGCGGCGGAAAAGCTCCAGTTGTCAAGCCCTGGAAAGGGGATCATCTTTACTATGCCGCTGTCCAGCGTTAGTGGCGTGGTGTCTAAAATTCTCAATCGCTCGGCGGCCCGGGAGGACTGGGGCAGGGAACAGGAGGGAACGTCTATGGCAGAAAAGGGGAAAAATGACCTGGTGGTGGTGGTGGTGAACCACGGCTGCACCGACCTGGTGATGGAGGCCGCCCAGGCGGCGGGAGCCAGAGGCGGTACCGTCCTGCACGCCCGCAGGCTGGGCTATGAGGAGGGGGAGCGGTCCGGAGAGGGGGCGGTCCGCCCGGAGAAGGAAATTGTAACCATCTTGGTACCGCGTTCCATCCGGCAGATGGTGATGGAGCGGGTGAGCAAGACCGCAGGAATCAACACGCAGGCGCGGGGCATCCTGTTTTCCCTGCCTGTAGATGAAATCGCGGGGCTGGCGCTGGCGGAGCCCCAGGCGGAGGTCTGAGGGGGCCTTTGCGGACTGAAAAACGCGGACGGCAGAGCCGTCCGCGTTTTTGCGCGTGGAATTAGAGGCTCTCCACGACCTGGACCTGCAAGGGCGGGGCGCCGTCCCAGCGGCCCAGCAGATAGAGAGAGTAGATGCTGTTGGCCTTGGCCTCTAGATAGAAGGAGGCCAGCGGACGCACGCCGCCGTAGTCGGATGAATCGTCATACGAGGCTACGGCGGGCAGATTGCCCACCGTCTCGATATCCGTGGGGTAGGGTGTGGGCAGCCAGGCGGCCTGCAGGATGGAAAAGCCGTACTCCTGAGGACGGGCCTGGCGGAAGGCGGTGACTTCTTTATAGCCTACATCGGAAAAGACCAGACGGCCGTCATCCAGAAAGATGTCCAGGGCGGGGCTGCCATAACACAGATTGACGGCCCGGATGCAGGCGCGTCCAGCAGGGCGGTTGTCGCAGGGCAGGTCGGAGATGCGCAGCAGGTCGAGGCCAGAGGAGGTATGTACCACGGCTATGGTGATGAGTTCCCCGGCACGGAAGGGCAGCGTCTGCTGAAACAGGATGGTGCGAGGGGTGTAGGCGCTGGTCACGGTGACCAGGCGGAAGCCGTCGGAGATCCGTGTGTAGCCGGTCCTGCCGCCGTAAGCCAGGCCGCTGGTCATCAACAGGGGGCCTACCGTGATGCGGACCGGCTCCAAACCCGCCGCCGCATGGAAAAAGCGCACCGTGCAGTAGTGGGGGGACGGCGGGATGGAGGGGGCGCCGGCCGGGCACCCGGGCAATTCCGTTCGGCCGGTAACGGGGGGAAGCGGGGCCACGGAGAACGGCTCCCTCTCCGTGTCCGGAGGCTCAAGCTGGCTCTCTTCGGGGAAGAAGGGGAAGGCGGCGGACGGTTCCGGCCCGGGGCCCTGCGGCGGTTCTTCGGGGACCAGAGGGGGCAGGGGGGCTGCGGGCAGCGCCATCTCCGGTAGGACGTCCGGCGGATTGCGCCCGGCAGAGCGATTGCCCGGCGTGAAAGATTCATCCATAATGAACGTGCGCTCCTTTCAATGGGTCTACCTCACTCTATGCGGAAAAGGGAATTGGGTGATAAAAGGGGCGAATCCTCTGGAGAAAACGGGGGAACTGCCGGAGCAAGATGGGAAACGGGGCCTCCATCCGGCGTATTGACGGTTGACGGGGCAAGAACGGGGCGATATACTATCTTTTGTTGAATATGCAACGATGATAGAAAAATGAAAGAGGGGCAGTATGAAAAAGACCTATTATCTGGGCCGGCACGCCTCAATCCTTTACCGGCAGGCCAACCGATTTTATGACCGGGAGCTGGCCCCGTACTGCATTGGCTGTGGGCAGCAGTTTTTCCTTTTGCGTATTTTTGAGCACCAGGGAATCAACGTACTGGACTTGGCGCGTCTGGGACAGTTTGACAAGGGAACGGCCACCCGGGCGGTGCAGAAGCTGGAGGAGGAGGGGTATATCCGCTCCGAGCCGGACCCGCAGGACCGGAGGATGCGGCGGCTCTACACTACGCCGACGGCGGAACCCATCGTGCAGAAAGTGTTTGCCGCCCGGGAGCGGTGGAATGGGATCCTAACCCGGGGCATGTGCCAGGAGGAGATCGAGCAGGCGGACAAGCTGCTCGCCCACATGGCGGAAAATGCTCTGAACTACATCCGACAGGAGGGATTGGACCGTGAGCCCTGAGCGTTCTGTCAGCGTGGAGGAGCGGGCGGCGGGCAATCCGCTGGGCTACCAGCCCATTGGACGGCTGCTGCTCAACTTCTCCATTCCGTCGGTCATTTCCATGCTGGTCAACTCCATCTACAACATCGTGGATCAGATTTTCATCGGCCAGGGAGTCGGGGAGCTGGGCAACGCCGCTACCACGGTGTCCTTTCCCATGGTGACGATCATGCTGGCCTTTGCCACCCTCATTGGCTCCGGCGGCAGCGCCTACGCCGCCCTTAAGCTGGGGGAGGGGAAGAACGAAGAGGCCGACCGCACGCTTAACAACGTCTTTGTCATGGCGCTGGGGGCCGGAGTGCTCCTGCTGGCGTCGGGGCTGCTCTTTTTGGAGCCGATACTCCGGGTGTTCGGCGCGGGAGAGGCCGTGATGCCCTACGCCAAGGACTACGCCTCCATCCTTTTGCTGGGAGCCCCCTTCAATATGATGGGCATCGCCCTGTCCAACATGGCGCGGACCGACGGTAGTCCCAGATTGTCCATGTACGGCATACTGATCGGCGCCATCTTGAACACGGTGCTGGATCCCATCTACATTTTTGTGTTTCACTGGGGGGTCAAGGGCGCCGCCATCGCTACCATCACCTCCCAGATCATCTCTGCGGTGATCCTGCTGGCCTACTTTGCCACCCGCAGCCGGCACATGCGCTTCCGCCTGTCCGCCATGCGCCCGGAAGGGAGCATCTGGGGCCGGGTGGTGTCCTTGGGGATCTCCGCGGGCATTACCCAGGCGGTCTCTGTGATCATGCAGATTGTGATGAACAACTCCCTGCTGTATTACGGCAGCCGCAGTGAGGTAGGCGCGGTGACGGCGCAGGCGGCCATGGGGATCGTGATGAAGGTAGCCATGATTCTGCTGGCCTTCTGCATCGGCATCGGCGTGGGGGCGCAGCCCATTCTGGGATTCAACCGCGGCGCACGAAAGTTTCATCGGGTCAAAGGCGCTTACCTCCGGGCCGTTGCGGCGGCCACGGTGGCGGTAACGCTGGGTTGGCTGCTGTGCCAGACCATCCCCCATGTGATTCTGAGCCTCTTTGGGTCGGCCAGCCCGGCTTTTACGGACTTTGCCGTCCGCAGCATGCGCATTTATCTGTTCGGCATCTTCTGCGCGGGATTTCAGGTGGTGTCCACCAACTATTTTCAGGCTACCGGCCAGCCCCTGAAGGCGTCGCTGCTGTCCATGCTGCGGCAGCTTCTTCTGCTGATTCCGCTGCTGCTGATCCTGCCCCTTTTCTGGGGACTGGACGGCATCCTCTATGCAGGTCCCATTGCGGATCTTTCCTCCGGCGTGATCGTAGCCCTCTTTATCCTCCCGGAAATGCGAAAGCTGGACCGGCAGGTGCAGGAGGAGGACGCACGGGCCGCAGCTTCCGGGCGGTAGCCCCTTGATACGGACAAAAAGCAAGCCACCGTATGCGGCGGCTTGCTTTTTGTCATTTCGGGACCGAAGGATTTTAACGTGCAAACAAACGAAAAAGCAGTCGGACAGGGGAGAAGGCAAACGAGGGAAGGCGTTGCGGCGCAGCAGGTCGGGGCATTCGACAGAAGGTCGGAAAAAATAGGGGTTGCAATTTTCTGAAAAATGGGTTACAATCTGGTTACAAAAAGTGAAGAACAAAAACAAACAGAAGGAGGAAGCACGTGACATGAAGTGGCGCACAGGATGTCTCATGCTTTGCCTGATGGTGGTGCTCCCCCTGGGAAGCAAGGCGCTGGCGGCGGAGGCCGCTACCGACGAAAAAGTGACGAATCTCTCCACACAGGTTGTCTTGGATGACGTCCAGGCGGCGGAAATCGGCAGGGAACACGCAGCTTCTCTGCCCAGCGGCCCCCTGTATCTGGTGGACGGCGAGCTGGTAGGCGACGAGAACCTGACCGTCTATCATGAGACCACCTATGTCTCTCTTCCGGAGTTCGTTCTGGCTCTGCAGCCGGACGCCTCGGTGTGCTGGGACGGCAGCCAGGTGGTAGTCCAGGCCAGCGGCCTGACCATGACGGCCAAGCCGGGCAACTGCTATATTGAGGCCAATGGCCGCGCACTGCATGTACCTGACGGCGTACTTTCCTTGAACAGCAGTACGCTGGTGCCGATTCGGACGGCGGCGCAGGCCATGGGGGCCTCGGTGGACTGGGACCAGGAGAACAGCATGATCTCGGTCCACAGTGGCACGGGCGCGATCACGCCGGCCGAGAGCTATTACGACAGTGACGACCTCTACTGGCTGTCTCACATCATCAACGCCGAAAGCGGCGGGGAGCCTCTGGAGGGGAAGCTGGCCGTGGGGACGGTGATCCTGAATCGGGTGTCCAGTCCCAGATTCCAGAATACCATCTATGGCGTGGTGTTTGCTCCGAACCAGTTTACGCCGGCCAGTACCGGGGCTATCTACCGGGAGCCGAACGCGGAAAGCGTCCTGGCCGCGAAGCTCTGCTTGGAGGGAGTCCGGGTGGGAGGCGAGAGCCTTTATTTTGTGAATCCGACCCGTGCGCCCAACAGTTGGGCGGCCCGGAACCGGCCTTATGTCACCACCATCGGCCACCACAGTTTCTATGCCTGAAAGAAAACCGGAGCCATTTCGGCTCCGGTTTTTTCTCCAGAATGATTGACAAACCGTGGCAATTATGGTATAGTAAATCTCGCGTTTGGCGCGCGGGCGGTACTCGGTCTGTGGAGAGATGTCCGAGTGGTTTAAGGAGCCGGTCTTGAAAACCGGTGACTCGAAAGAGCCGTGGGTTCGAATCCCACTCTCTCCGCCATTTATTTTCCATATTGATATGTGTCGATTGGCTTGGAGAAGTACCCAAGTGGCCGAAGGGGCTCCCCTGCTAAGGGAGTAGTGTGGGAAACCGCAGCGAGGGTTCAAATCCCTCCTTCTCCGCCATAAGGTAAGACCCTTGCAATTACTGAAAACTCAGTGGTTGCAAGGGTTGCCTTTTGCTTAAGATGATTTAAGAAGTAACGCGCTTCTTTCACAGCGCTTACGACACAGAATCTACACAGAATTTCGGTTAGTTTTGGCGCAGCTTTTCATTGATGAGCTGCGCCGTTTTTTTGCGATGCGTATCTCGAACATGAGTGTAAATATCCTGGGTCATCGCCGCCGTAGAATGGCCTAAAAAGTCCTGCGCGTCCTTTATTTACATCTACGTCGCATTCAAAGAGCATGGTTGCAGAGCTGTGCTGGAGCTCGTGCGCGGTCGTAGATATTCCAGTTTGCTCTGCGTATTCATTCCATAGCCTCTGGTATTGCATCTCGGTCAAGTGCATTTTCCCGTTGTCCTCTGAGAAGATGTAGATGGAATCCGCCTTCGCCGCCAGCAGCTACTCGGACCGCGTGGTCCCGCTGGAGAGTATCGCTGTTTTGGGGCAACTGGAACGCATTGCCCAAAATGGCGTGTATTTCAGCAATGAAGGCGACCGGCGTGGGCGGGTGCAGATTGCCGGATATGACCATCTCATGACCACGGTGTATATTGACGGAGCCCCGTATCTGGTTGATATGCGTGTCCGCGTGGAGGACGAAAGGGCGGGGGGCGGAAATCGACTGTACCACTTCACACCCGAAGCTATCGAAGTCACGAAAAAGAACGATGGCACAACATCCACGGCTGGACGTCACGCGACCAGCGTTCATAGCACGGATGTTGCACCATCTTCTGCCCCCATTATAGCAGATTCCTCCGCCGGTGGCAATACCCAGTCTGCCCAGGCCGGCCCGGAATCATCCGTGGGGGCTGCGCAGGCTGGGTTTACCGGGGACGAGGCGGGGGAGAGCGGCTTTCACGCGCCTTCCGCCATCCAAGACGCGGACCTGACGAGCGCATTTGGCGAGAATGGGGCCCAGGCATACCGCCTCGGGTGGCGGGGCGACATGGACGAGGCGGACTATTACCGGGCCTTTGCCCACGCCTACAACGCCGGGGCGGCGGGACGCAGCCTGGACAGCCTGAAGGATCGGACCTTGACCGACGCCCAGCGCGGGGCGGCATTCGAGTCCGGCAGGAGCGACGCCGACGCGGCGGCCCGAAAGGCCGGCTTCACCACCGTATACGGGAAGGACAGCGGTTTGGTATGGGACGACTATACCAAATCCATGGACCAGAAGGTGGCCGGGCAGGTAAACGATGTGGCCCAGCACTTAGGCGTCAAGGTGCAATTTGCCGACCGGGTGGCGGGCGGCGCGGCCAACGCCAAGATCGAAAACGGCGTCATCACCATCGCC